>CAYFYU010000062.1:14563-23029 GCA_964347455.1 uncultured Spirochaetota bacterium
CAGAGGTCCCACCGTTTCCGGGCAACAGATGTAATCACGTAATCAGCTCCGTTAAAAGCTTCATTCCTGTCAGGTGTAGCTTCGATCTTCGCGCTAGATTTATGATGGTTTTTTATCAGCTGTGCGAGCTTGAACATTCTATCGAGTGCTGGAACATCGATATCTACAAGCGAGACTGTAAGATCAAATTCTTTCATTTCCTCCGGTGCGAGAATATCGGCTAGAGTACCCGGGCCGAATCCAGCGCTGCCGGCACCTATCACAACAATTTTCAGATTTTTCATACTCACACTCCTCTTTAGGGCAAGATAGTCACCTTGATGGTTTCAACCCGTTTATCGGGGTCGAGTTTTTGATGAAAAGCTTCATTAATTTTTTCAAGGGGAAAGGTGTGTGTTACAATGTCCTTCGACGGAAAGCCACCATCTATCACAATTTCGACTGCCAGCTTAAACTCCGGAACCAGATTCCACATCCCGTATGCGCCCGAAGCAATTATCGTCGCGTCCTTGATGAGTATATCCCAGAAGCTTATGTTCACTTTTTCCTCGAACAGACCAGTAAACACGAGCCTGCCTCCTTTTCGGAGTATAGAGACGCCGAACTCAAGTATTTCTCCCTTTATTCCGACGCTCTCGAGGACACAGTCAACGCCTCTCGAGCCTGTATCGCGGATTATCTTTTCAGCCACATCGATGTCCCCGGGATTGTAAATCCGCGAAATACCGATTTTCTTCAATATCGCCCGCTGTACTGGGTGTTTTGCCGTTACAAATATTTCTCTAGCTCCGGCTTTTTTTGCAACTGCTGTCAAGGCGAGTCCTATCGCGCCTGCCCCCAATACGGCTACCCTGTCAGTAACAGAAACATCAGCCCTGTGAACTGCATGGACACCCACACTTAGTGCATCCAGTGTCGAAGCTTCAACGAATGATAAGGTATCTGGAAGAACAAAAAGATTCCTGGCGGGCACATTCATAAATTCTGCAAACCCACCTGGATATTCATATCCGATTATTGCCAGATCTCGACAGTCCTCGTATAGACCAACCCGACAGTATTCACATTTCATACAAGGAAAGGGGGGGATCACGGCTACCCGGTTCCCAATCTGCAGTCCCTCTACTCCTTCACCGGGTTTATCGACAATGCCCGCTGCTTCATGACCATAGGTCTTGCCAAGAACTTTTTTTTCGATACTGCTGTCAGACTCTAATTCTGGATAGTTACCTTTGTAGTAGTGCATGTCGCTTCCGCAGATGCCGCAGGCTTCCACTTTTATCCTCACCCAGCCCGAGGGCGGCTCAGGTACGGGGAGTTCCCGTACTTCCATATTCCCTGGTTTTACCAGTATGGCCGCTTTCATGCTTTTTCCCATAATTCTTACCCTACGGATTCTAAGGACTCTCTAACAGGATAGCCTACGAAAAATATTTCGACGAAACTCTTTGTACTGACAATGGCTTTTAATCCCTCTTTCACCTGGATAATATCGCCGGCCCTGAGATCGAGGCGATCCTTACCTGCAACAAGTTCCACCTCCCCTTCCAGAATCAACATCACCTCGTCGTTGGGATATACGAGTTCGAAAGAATTTTTGGTCATCCTGAAAATTCCGCAAGAGAGATCCTGCCTGCTGCCGTACTCGGAGAGAGTCACCTCGTATGTATTATCGAGTTTCTCTTTATCCAGTATAAAAGGGTTGAAATTGTAGCTTCCCTTCTTGAATATTCTAAATCCGTTCATGGTATCGTCCTCACTTAAGCATTACGATGTATTGAGGTTAAAAACCTCGTCCCCTATTTCGATAAAATCTGGAGTGATCGCTTCTATCCTGTCGTCCGGATGGATCCAGAAATCAAGATCATGTCTGTGGACCTTTCCAGCTAAGGTACCAGCAAGATTGCTTACTAGACCGAAATTTAACTTCATGACCCGGTCCAGTGCGGACTCGACCTTTTACTGGATTGACTGCGCGCTCGATAAGCGTTTTCTATAACCCAAGCAGGAAATACAGCATCTCGATGAGAAGACAAACCAGGTGATATAGTGGTATTCGACCTCGTAATCTCCAGTTATCGATAGGATCCTGTCGACGCTTCCGGACCCGAGGAGATCTGGAAAACCATCTTCATCTATCACTTCCATATCCTCGAGCGGCGACCGTAAGAGAATCCTTTTAGCCGAAAGGGTGTCACGTAACCAGAGATCACACCCAATTCATCTTATTTCCTGCTATTCGTCTTTTCGATACTGGAATATCATCGATTTCCTTCAGTCTAATCGCGTATTCCACCCTTTCAAGGTACTTCATGAGTTCAATATTTCGTCCCTGTCATGCTAAGACCCTTAACAAAATTTCGCTGGAAGATTACATAGACGATTATTATCGGTATTACAACCAGAGTCGCTGCGGCCATACTGGCCCCTGGATATTGGCCGTGTGCCCTGGTGAAATGTCCAAGCACTACGGGTATTGTTTTCATCTCATTGCTGTTTATCACTGTGAGTGGCCACAGCAGCTCGTCATATGTCCACACAAAAATTAAAATTCCCAATGCCGACAATATAGGCCTTACGAGGGGAAGGATTATTCTTATATAGATCTTGAAATCGGTCGCTCCATCCATGCGTGCGGCATCAATGATCGAATCGGGGATTCCATAAATAAACTGTCTCAACAGGAAAACCCCGAAACCGGAAATCAGAAAAGGCAACATTATTCCCGGATAAGTATCCAAAAGATGAATCCTACTCACGAGCAGGTATAGGGGGATAAGCAGAACATGGGAGGGGAAAAGAAGACTCGAGAGCACCAGTGTAAAAATTGTTTTATTTCCCCTGAACTTCATCTTGGCAAACATGAATCCAGAAAGTGAAGATGTGAAGAGTACAACAAATACGACTGTACTCGCAGTAATCAGGCTGTTTATCCACGACCGGATTATGGGTATCTCTTCAAAAACCAATTTGAAATTTCCAAGATAAAGGGAGCTTGGAAAAAGAGTAATCGGCGATGCAACGATCTCCTTATTCGTCATGAAAGCTGATAACACCATCCAGATAAAGGGAGATATGAAACCAATAGCACCGATACAGAGCACGAGGTGCAGAATGGTCCGCTTGAAATAGAGGTAGGTAGGCTTTTGTCGTTTCAGTTTATAGCTAATCAAGGTCACTCCTGTAATATCGTATCTGAATAATGACAAAAAACAGCATCGATGCGAATATCACCAAAGATACAACTGCACCATAGCTGAACTTCAAATTTTGGAAAGTCTGCTGGTAAAGGTTGAGTGCCAGTACCTGGGTCGAATTCATCGGTCCACCTTGGGGATAGGTCGTCATCATATATACCGGGGTGAAGACCTTAAACACGTAGATCGATTTTATGACAAAGAGAAAAAATATCTGCGGTCTCAGTAAGGGCAGCGTAATCCAAAAAAACTGCTGCAGCGGTTTGGCTCCGTCAATGACCGAAGCCTCATAATAAGTATCAGGGATTTCTTCTATTCCGGTCAAGAGTATTACGGTCTCTAATCCTATACTCTTCCACATATCCAGGGCTATGATGCAGAAGAGAGCCAATTTAGGATCCTGTAAAAAGGTTTGGGGTTCAGCCCCAAAAACGGCGGTCAAAAACGTGGCGAACAGCCCTACTTTGGGATAATACATTAATTTCCATACAAGTGCGGTGGCCGCCTGAGCAGTTATAACCGGTGTGAAATACATAGCTATGTATATTTTTTTCATCACCCCGCCTGTCCTGTGTATCAACTCAGCCAGAAGCAGCGATATCACAAGCCCAACAAATACAAATACGACTAAATAGATAAGGGTATTTATAAAAGACCGAATAAAAACAGGATCGGTAAAAACCATCTTATAATATGCGGTACCAACAAATTTTTCATAAATACCTGTCGTGCTGGAGAGGTTTAATTTCCAAAAACTTATAAACACATTATAGAAAAATGGCCAGATTGCTATAAGAAGATAATACCCTATCAGGGCTGCAGAGGTGAAGAGAATATACCGATTGATATTCTTTTTCATTCGATTCTGTCTTTTGAAATTGTCGTGGGGTGCAGCAGTGGGGTGTATGAGAGATACACCCCACTTTTACTACACTTTCTTAGAGTCGTGCTTCCTGTTCTGCTTTCGTCAAACTTCTAGAGATTGCCTCCACGAAATCCTGATAAGAACCGTCTTCGATGAATACTTTCTGGAATTCAGGAGTCATAATCTGTGCCCACTGATCGAAAGTGGTCTTATGAGGAATAGGCACTATACCAGGGATAAAATTTTCAGTCTCAGCTACTGATCTCTCGACCAGAGTAGCCGAGGTTTCATCTGCCCACATGCCTTTGTAGTCACCAGCTTTATATTTTTCTACAAATACTTTGTTAAGGATAACTCCTATTCCAGGATCATTTACAGCATAAAGCTCCATGAATTTGGGTTTAATCAATTCTTTTGCATAGTTCAACACTGCGGTTTTCTTTGCACCTTTAACTCTCTTGGAGAAGCTCATCATTTGGATGGATGGAACTAAATTTATTAAATTACCTTTTATTGCAGGTACCTGATACATGTCGATATTCATATCAGGATAAGTTCCCAAAGCCCAAGTTGAATACCATGGACCTATGAAAAAACTGGCGCATAGTTCCTTTGTAAATGCATCCAATGCTGAACCTGAAGTAGGATCCCATATCTTTTGCTCAACAAATTGATCCAGTATTTTAATTGCCTCGAGTCCGGCAGAGGAATCGAAATCCCAGTTTCCGCTGGCCGCATCATAAGGATCTCCGCCAAGCTGCCTTACCATGTTTACATATCCCTGACAGAGAGTCCAGTAATTATCCAGGGAACAGCCTGAAACTTTTATTGAACCGTCAGCATTATACTGCGTCATCTTCTTGGAAATGGCTAAAATATCATCCCAGGTCTTTACGGTAGTAATATCGACTCCAGCAGCATCAGCCATATCCATATTGACAGTTACCATATCGAAGTCAGGTCCCATTCGCCATCCGACTCCGTATATTTCACCATCACTTCCCATAATTGCATCTACTTTATGAAAGGCATCTCGATAAATAAATTCAGCCATTTCATCCTTGGTAAAAGCATCGGGCGTCAGTTTCAGAAACAACTGTGACACATCCTGGCCAATGAACCATTCCCCATAGCCAAACATTATATCAGGCTCTTCACCGGCAATAACTGCGGGGATTATTTTCTGACCGAGGTCCGCCCAACCTATCAGTGTCCATTCAATGCTAACATTCGGGTACATTTCTTTGTAATAATCATTAAATGCACCAACAAACGCTATTCCTCCCGGCCAATCCTGCATCCACATACTCAGGGTGATCTCCTCGGATACCTCTTCCATAGGTGCTTCTTTGTCCTTACCGCTTCCGGAAAAGATCAAAAATGAAGCGATGAAAATTACCACTGTTAAGATTAAAAACCTCTTTTTAAACATCTTTTTCCTCCTTTAGATAACTTTTGTGAAAAAATATCCACCATTTTACAGGCCAAATTAGTTACTGTCAAGTTAATTTATTACAGAAATTAAATAATTTTGACTAAATTCGGAAAATAAAGTAAACTGATTACCTCAAACAATGCTAGAATATCAATTAATATTATGATAAGATCAAAAAAAGGCGCAGACCCTACCCTTATCCGTAATATTAATCGATCCTTTGTGCTCGAAGCCATTCGGGAACTAGGGCCGATAACTCGTACTCAGATCGCCAAACGCCTGGGAATGAGCCCTCCAACGGTGCTCAGGGTCGTTGAGCAGCTTCTGGGTGAAAATTTAGTCTGTATCGGCAAAAAACAGAGCAACATCTCAGCCGGTCGGCCCTCAATGCTGCTAGAGTTTAACGGGAAGGCCCACAATATTATTGCGGTTTCCGTTGGCATCTCCGATACCACAGCGATGCTTGTCGATCTTTGTGGCAATATGATCCACAGCGAAACTGCCGAATTCGGACTCAGCACCGGAGAAGCAATATACGCATCTATTATTACTACCATCGATCGAGTATTGGAAAACACGGACCTTTCAAGAGCACAACTCCGGGGAATGGTTTTAGGAATTGCTGGAATAGCGGATGCTTCAACAGGGAGAATTACCCATGCCCCGGGGGTTAACTGGGAAAACCGAGATATAAGGTCTGAATTAAATAAACGCTACGATTGCCCATTTTTCATTGAAAATGACGTAAATCTCATCGCCTTGGGAGAGATGGGATTTGGAGCCGCCCGCGGATATGAAACCTCCGTTTCGCTAAATATGGGCAGGGGCATGGGAGTGGGTATTATCTGGCACGGCGCTCTCTATCACGGTATGCATTCCGCAGCCGGTGAAATAGGATATATTCCGATCAACACCTCAGTAATCGGCTCCATAGGCGGCGACATCGGCCACATGCTCAACCTTACCATGGGAGAAGGGATAGAGCACGGCCTCATGCAGATATTGCATTCGAACGTAGAGCCTCCAAGAGAAAAAACGATAACTCCTGAAGTGCTTTTCAATGATGCAAAAAACGGAGAATCCTGGGCTGTACGGGGGGTCCAGGAATTGTCTCGTTATCTTGCTATGGCCATCATCAATGTAATTGCCATGTTAGATCCGGAAATCCTCGTGATAGGTGGTGATGTGGGTATGGAATATGGCGACATCCTTTTAAAAGAGGCTGCTCCACTCATTCAGCGCCAAGTTCCTTTCGAGTCCCCAATCGTTGTTACCAAATTAGGTTCCAGGGCTATAGCCATGGGAGCTATAATGCTGACCATCCATGGTACAACCGATCATATACGGGTGATGCTTCCCCGGGCATGATTTTCCACACCTCGGGTAGTACCTCACTTTCGATAAGGCTTCCTGTCGTTTTTGCAGAACACCTTCGGAACTGATTACTCTTTGAACTCCATGGACTTGAATTGACTGCTCAGCTAAAAGAGCAATTGGGAATTATTAACGAGCAAATCGGAGGCTTTTCGCGGCGAGCTTATCGAAAATCGTCGAATCACGAATTATTAAAATTGCTATCATTTAAATTGCTCTAATCTTTTCTTTTCAAATGCATCCTTAAAGGAACGTAAGGCAATTTTTTTGCGGGCCAAGTTATCGGTTGTAGCAGACCCCATATCTCGATAATCCATAGCAAGCACTCCACTTCCGTACTCATTGCTCCAGCACTTAACCAGATTTTCCGCTTCCTTCACTATATCCTCCTCAGTGCCTTCAACTGCCGTTTTCTGGATGTCGATATACATTGTAAAACAGGATTTACCAGAGAATTTCTTACCAAAGCTCTCGATCCCAAGTAATTGAGGGTCACAGATATTAAAAACATCTACTCCAATCTCAATAAGATCAGGAATGATCTCTTCAATCTTGCCATCTGAGTGAAACCAGAAATCCATACCTTGCTGATGCACTTCTTCGGCAATTCTGGCATATCGAGGCTTGAATACCTTTCTCCACAACTCCGGATTGATTATTAGGGTAGTATTAGTACCCCAATCATCTGTAGATGCAAAGGCATGAACCTTTCCTCTATAGGTATCTCCCAGATTCCTGATCAGTTTTAATTGGAAGTCCAAGATTTTGTCAAGTAATACCTCTATTGTATCCAGATCAACCAGGAGGTCCATTAGTGTTTCATTATATCCATGCAGGCAGTACAGCCTTTCAAAAAGAAGAAGTATATAAGTAGCCCACAAGTATTTATCCGGGTAATCCTTTATAATCTTATCAAATCCTTCGAATCGTCCTGCTCCGTGCGGGTCAGGGAACACATAATTCTCTAATTGTTTTAAGTTTTTCAGGGGATGGCCTACAGGGATCCCAGATGCCGATACGGATCCACCATACTCCCAGGTTACACCCCACTCATCTTCCTTTTTGCAGTACATTGCAGGCTGATAGTTATCTATATCAAATACAAATGGTTCATACTTCTTAGGGTGCCAATCCCAAGGGGGTTTGATATAAATCTCTTTTAAATCTGTTTCTCCAACTCGCTCAAACGATACAGGTAGTCTATCAACTTTTTTTCCATTTATAGCATTCTTTACTCGTTCAACACTGGTCATCTCTATTAGCCTCCCTTCTTAAAGTTTACAATCATTATTCGCATAATTACCAGCCCCCATTCTTTGTACCACTTCTAGAGATAGTCTTCGAAGCGTAGGTGTGAGATGAAGCGGATCGAAATCGAACACCTACACTCCTATCGGAAGTATGACCTCCAGGGCAGGAGGTCGATACCCCAGTGAACTACGCGGTCGTATATGATTGTATTCCCACCTCTATCGCTCCACAAGTACTTTTGTCTCGAACAGCGTTTCAAAAACTTCCCCATTCAACCCTTCTTCCCACAGAAACCCATTAAAATGATCTAAGCGAACAATTTCAAAAAAATTGAAATTGTGCCG
>CAYFYU010000063.1:0-19649 GCA_964347455.1 uncultured Spirochaetota bacterium
ATAAATCGTTTCCAAATATCTTGACGTCCAATTATCTGTGAAAGTAATATTATGCATTGCTGTTCGATGTTCTGTAATGCCGAATTCAGCCTGCCATTTATTTTAAAATCTTGACATTCGGTACATTATCGTTTTGTGGAGACTGAAATGGAAAAAGTAGTACTGGCATTTTCTGGAGGATTGGACACAACTTTCTGCGCTGTCTACCTGAGGGAAGAGCTCGGGTATGAGGTGATCACGGTAACCGTGGATACTGGAGGATTCTCCGATGATGAATTGAAGAGAATCCAAAAGAGGGCACAGAGTCTGGGGGTGCGAAAGCATTATACGATCGACAGCCGTCATATGGTATTTGATAAGTTCATATCCAACATCATCAGGGGAAACGTTCTTCGTGGAAATACCTATCCTCTTTCGGTTGGCGCGGAACGGGTTGCACAGGCTATTGAGGTAGGAAAGATCGCGAAGAAAGAACGGGCTTCAGCGGTTGCCCACGGCTCCACAGGGGCAGGGAACGATCAGATAAGGTTTGATGTTGCGCTTGGTGTTCTGCTTCCGGATAAAAAGATACTGTCTCCTATAAGAAGTCTCGGCTGGAGCAGAGCGCAGGAGGCTTCATGGCTTGAGGAGAAGGGGGTAGAGGTTGGCCACGAGGTGAAGGATTACTCCATAAACGAGGGACTTTGGGGGACAACCATAGGGGGGAAAGAGACGCACGACTCCTGGGACTTCCCACCCGACTCTGTTTTCAAGAAAACGAAAAACATTGATGAAACACCTGTCCAACCAAGAGATATCGAGATTGGGTTCGAGAAGGGTCTCCCGAACTCACTCGACGGCAAGTCCAAAGGGGGTATTGAAATCATCTATGAGCTCAACCGGATAGCAGGAGATTATGGGATTGGGCGGGGTGTACATATCGGAGATACAATACTCGGCATAAAGGGGAGGATCGTTTTTGAGGCACCCGCACCGATTATCCTCATTGCGGCACATCGGGATCTCGAAAAGCTCGTACTTTCAAAGCTGCAGCGATTCTGGAAGGATCATCTTGGACAGGTTTATGGTGACCTGCTCCACGAAGGGCTCTATTTTGACCCGGTGATGCGGGATATTGAATCGCTCATCAGTTCTTCCCAGACCAGGGTGTGCGGTTATGCTCGACTGAGATTACATCGGGGGTCATTTCTCGTGACCGGTGTTCGGAGTGACTATTCTCTCATGCGAAGGGACGTAGCGGTGTATGGCGAGGAGCAGAAGCTCTGGGATTGGCGGGATGCTGAAGGCTTCAGCAAAATCTATGGAATCCCCTCGAGGCTACATAGCAGAGATCACGATAAAGAGTAGGGTATTTATGAAGGTACGAATTGATAAAGCGGCATCGGTAACGGTAAATGTGCCACTGGCGAAAGAAGTTGATCTCGGCGGAACTCCCCAGCCGTCGAGAGGTACGGTGTGCATTGTGAAGGCCCTCGAGGAGAAACGGGTTTATGATAGAATAGAGCTCGTGTCAGGGAGAATGGCCAAGGTCTCTCGAGGTGACGTGATTGCTTGTGCACTGGGGGAACGGAGAGCCCTGCAGGGATTTGCCGGAGTGATACCGGAGCGCATCAAAAAGGGTGATATTCTGAATATCCTCAATATCGGCGGTGTTATCGGAAAAGCTGTATCATACAACCGGGAGTATGGATTGCCTTTGAAGGTGGAGCTTTTGGGCACCGCACTCAGGGATGGAAAAATCTTGAATATCGGGGATAATGCCTTACCAACGGCAACATCACTAAAGCTGAAAGGGAAAATACCGCTGATTGTGGTCTCTGGAACGTCAATGAACAGCGGGAAGACCGAGGTTGCTTCCAAGATAACACAGGCACTTACCTGGAAAGGGTTTCGGATATGCTCGGTGAAAGTATCGGGTATTTCGGCGCTCAAGGATATGCTGAACATGGAGGATCACGGTGCAGTGAAGGCAGTTTCCTTTCTCGATTTCGGCTATCCTTCGACCGTTCACTGTGATGATGTTTCCCTCATCGCAAAGGGTGCCATTAATGTGCTTGCCGGCTATGATCCCGATATAGTGATCATCGAACTCGGAGACGGGCTTTTAGGTGACTACGGGGTACTCGGTTTTTTCAAGGATTCCGAAATTCAGGGCAGGATCAGCTGTAATATAGTTTGTGCGCTAGACCCCGTCGGCGCCTGGGGAATAAACGAAATAATGAGCCGGCACAAAATTCCCATACATCTGGTCTCGGGGCCGGTGACTGACAACGTGGTTGGTACCGAATTTGTCCGGAATTATCTTCATCTCGAGGGATTGAATGCCCTTTATCAGCAGGATGAGCTCGGCAAATTTATCAGGAAGACGATCGAGAGAGGAAGCTGAATGCTTTTCAAAACGAAAAAAAAGATGAATGTCGGTATAGTAGGGGGAGCTGGATATGGAGGGTCTGAGCTTTTAAGACTTCTCCTCTTTCATCCCCGGGTGGATCTCCTCTTCGTTACCTCGCGTCGTCATGTGGGGAAAAAAGTCTCTTCGGTTAACCGGTTTCTGAAAGGTATTACAGACCTTGAATTCATCGAACCTGACGTCGGGAACCTTCCAACGGAGACAGAACTCATCTTCATTACAACACCCCACGGGGTATCAATGCATCTCGTTCCGGATATCGCAAAGAAGCTTCCACGGGCAAGGCTAATCGATCTGAGCGGAGACTTCAGATTAAATAACCCAAATATATACCGTCAGTATTATAAATCCGAGCATGTCTCCACGGACTATCTCGGTAAATTTATCTACGGACTTACGGAACTGAACCGTGACGCCATCAGGGGTGCTCAGTATGTCGCCAATCCCGGCTGTTTTGCTACAGGAATTATACTTGCCCTCATGCCACTGTTCAACTGTAATGCAGTAAGAAGAGAGGTTTCGGTTGTATCTGTAACGGGATCCTCAGGATCAGGTGAATTACCAAAAGAGATAACCCATCACCCGATAAGGGCCAATAACTTCAGATCCTACAAAATTCTTGAACATCAGCATACTCCAGAAATCGAGCAGTTCTTCAGAGATAAGATTACAGACTGGGACTACGAGATAGGATTCATTCCACAATCGGGCCCATTCGTTCGGGGTATATTTACAACGGCCACGGTTTATAATGAGGATATACGGGGGGAAACACTTCGTGAGGCCTTTCTGAACCTATATGGGCAAGAGCAGTTTATCAGAATAGTCGATGGATCACCTGAGCTTACCGCAGTACAGTCATCGAACTACGTTGAGGTTTCGGGAATGGTACGCAGGAATTTCATTGTCTCAATGAGTGCGATTGACAATCTGGTGAGAGGGGCAAGTGGTCAGGCAGTTCAAAACATGAACATAATGTGTGGATTCGACGAGCATGAGGGACTGGAATTTCCAGGGATGAGACCCTGAAATATGAGGGATTATGCTCAATAAAGATGAAGGGAATTGAATTTGGTGATCAATAGCTTTGATCAGATTAAGCGTGTTGAAGATTTATACCAGCTGAACACCTACGCAAAGCTTCCCATTTCAATTGAAAGAGGGGAGGGAGTTTGGGTATACGATTCTGATGGTAACCGGTATCTCGACCTGTATGGTGGACACGCTGTTGCGCTCACCGGGCATTGTCATCCCAGGGTGGTCAGCGCGGTGCAGGAGCAGGTGAAAAAGCTCATATTCTATTCCAATGTGGTGTATTCTTCTGTTCGTGCAAAGGCCTCACGGGAGCTCATTGAGGTTGCTCCAAAGGGTATGGACAAGGTTTTCTTCTGTAATTCGGGAGCTGAATCGAACGAAACAGCATTGAAAGTAGCACGAAGGTTTACCGGCAAAAAAACGATTGTGGCAATGAAAGGCGGTTTTCACGGAAGAACTGCTGGAGCGCTCAGCGCAACCTCACTCGGCGATTACCGCAAGCAATTCCTCCCCCTTCTCGGGGGATTTCGATTCATAACCTTTGGCGAAGAGAACGAGCTCAAAATCCTTGAAAATGATGATATTGCAGGAGTCATACTTGAACCGATACAGTCAATGGCCGGTGTTGAAATGGCTCAAAATGGCTACTACCAGAAGCTGCGGGATATCTGCACAGAGCGAAATATTGTTCTCATATTCGATGAGGTTCAGACTGGCCTGGGACGGACTGGAAGCTGGTTTTTCGGTGACGGTGTGGGGGTTGTTCCGGACATAATTACGCTCGCCAAGGGTATAGGTGGGGGCATCCCCATTGGGGCTGTTATTATCGCCGGGCATATAACAAAAACTATTGGGCATGGGGAGCACGGGAGCACCTTCGGTGGAGGTCCAGTCGCGTGTGCAGCTCTCAGCGCTTCCATTGGAGTTATACGGGACGAAAAACTCGTACAGAATGCTCGGATGACCGGAGAATACTTAAAGGAGAAGCTACGGAACATTCCCATTGTAAAAGGGGTGAAGGGGAAGGGACTTCTCGTTGGTATCGAAATAGAGGTGGGAAGCACAGCAAAGCAGGTGAGAGATAAACTACTCCGACACGGTATAATTACAGGCTCTTCTCTGAATACGCAGGTGCTGAGGATTCTCGCTCCCCTCGTATTGAAAAAAAATGAAGTGGATCTGTTCATTCGTGCACTGGAAGAGCAGTCACTTTCTGGTCGGAAATGACCGTAAAAATCCTTGGATTGAGGATTACCGTACGATGTATAATCTTGTTTCTCTTTCACACTATTCTCGGAAGGAAGTAACGGAGCTCATCAGAACAGCAATGGATATAAAAGGGGGTAAACTTTCTCCCAGTTTAATGGGGAAAAGTCTCGTCCTTCTCTTTTTCAATCCGTCACTACGCACCCGAACCTCTTTTGAACTGGCAATGAAGGAACTGGGCGGCAACGTGGTCACCCTTAATGCTGGTGAGGACACCTGGAAGCTCGAGACCGTTGAAGGAGCAGTGATGAATGGGGGAGCCGCTGAGCATATCAAAGATGCGGCACAGGTGCTCGGGAGATACGCCGATGCCATCGGTATACGTGCATTTGCTCGTGGGGAAAACTGGGAAAAGGACCGGCTGGATCCAATAATTGAATCTTTCGTCAGTTACGCGGGTGTTCCAATAATCAATATGGAATCTTCACTCTACCATCCAAACCAGGCACTTGCCGATATTATGACGGTTATGGAGAGGTACGGAGAGGGTATTCGTGGGCTTCCCATAACGATTACCTGGGCAAAGCATCCAAACCCCCTCCCCATGGCGGTTCCAAACTCAATTCTCTTGGCCTGCGCACTGTTCGGCATGGACATACGGCTTTTAAGGCCCCGTGGATATGATCTCGATGCTGCGATCATGGAACGGGCCGATATACTGTGTAAAGATTCAGGCGGAAGACTCGTTGTGACCGATAATATTCAGGAGGGTTACACCGGTTCAAAGGTAGTTTATGCGAAGAGCTGGGGAAGCTTGGAATATTATGGTAGAAAACAAGAGGAAGCGGAATTCAGAAAAGGATTGAATAACTGGATCGTAGACAATGAAAAAATGGAACTGACCGATAGTGCTGTTTTCATGCACTGCCTGCCGGTTCGAAGAAATGTTGTCGTTTCGGATTCTGTTATCGATAGCTCTGACTCTGTTGTGTACGATGAGGCGGAGAACAGGCTCCATGCACAAAAGGCGGTTTTAGGTAAAATACTTGCTCCTGAATCTATTTGAGTGATTTTGGGGAACACTATGGAGAAGATCGGTATTCTAAAACAGGCACTCCCCTATATTCGGCAGTACAAGAATAAAATCTTTGTCATCAAAATTGGGGGTGAGCTTGTACAGGATAAAGGGGTTTTGGAGGATATTGCCCAGGACGTCTCTCTCCTCTACCAGATAGGAATACGGGTGATCCTCATTCATGGAGGTGGGCCACAGGCCACGGAGCTGTCCAGGAAGCTGGGTATTTCACCGAAGATCGTCGAGGGGAGGAGGGTTACTGACGAGGAAACACTCGAGGTAACGAAGATGATCTTTGCCGGAAAGATAAACCATGAGATTCTCACCATTCTGAGAAAGCATGGTGCGAAGTCAGTGGGTCTTTCCGGGATTGACGGTGATGTGGTTATGGCAAAGAGGAGGAATCCCGTTGAATATGTAAACAGGGAAACAGGGGAAGTGAACAGCATTGATTATGGTCATGTGGGTGATATCACACAGATCAGCACGGAGCTCATCGAAATTTTGTTGGATAAGAGTTACATTCCCGTTATTTCCTCCCTGGCGGATGATGGAAATGGACATATTCTGAATATTAATGCAGACACGGTCGCTTCAAGAATTGCAGTCGCGGTACAGGCTTACAAGTATATTACTATGACGAATGTGAGCGGGATCCTGACCGATGTGGAAGATCCAAAGAGTAAAATTTCCTATGTTTCTGGGAAGGATGCCGAAAGGCTCATCGAAGACGGCACCATTAAGGGTGGCATGGTTCCGAAGATCAGGGAGTGTATCTATGCGGTGGAGAATGGCGTTAAGCGTGTTCACGTGCTCAACGGCATGGAAAAGAACTCCCTTCTCATTGAAGTTTTTACCAGCAAAGGTAAGGGAACCATGATTCTAAGCGATACGGAGATCGAGGAGTATATTAGTTCCGGATTCTAACCGTGATGTCTAAAGGCCGGTATAAGGAATAATAATTAGATGAAAAGAGGTGAGGGGGTTGTCGATCAGAAATGGAAGGCTGGGGAAAAATCTCAATGAAGCATTTTTAAGGGTAAATCAGTCTGTGGATTTTGACCGTCGTCTCTATAGAGAGGATATCCGAGGGTCAATTGCATATGCAAGGGCCCTCCAAAAAAGGGGTATTCTTACAAAGGATGAGCTCGGCTCGATTGTGCACGGTCTCGAATCAATAGAAAAGGAGATCGAAAAGGGAGGTTTTTCGTTCAGAGCCGAGGATGAAGACATCCATATGAATATTGAGCGGAGGCTCTTCGAACTTATAGGTGAGACCGCGTACAAGCTGCACACGGGTAGGAGCAGGAACGAGCAGGTTGTGCTCGATGAGCGTCTCTACCTCGTCGAGGTTGCACAAACCATTGATAAAAAGCTTGCTTTGCTCTTCGAAGCGCTCCTGGGGAAGGCGAAGCACTGTCTCACTACAATCATTCCATCTTATACACATCTGCGTCAAGCCCAAGCCGTCAGCCTTGCCCATATCTTTTTGGCCTACTATCACGCTCTCGGTAGAGACAGGGAAAGGCTGAAAGATTTCGAAAAACGGCTGAAGATCTTACCCCTCGGTTCAGGGGCTGTTGCCGGGTCCTCATTTGGTGTCGATAGAGAATTTTTGAAAAAGAAACTGGGGTTTGAAGAAATTTCCCGAAATTCGATCGATGCAGTATCCACACGTGATTACATAGTGGAATTCGAATTTATCTGTGTATCGATCTTCGTTACCCTTTCCAGAATATCGGAGGATTTCATAATCTACTCTTCGGAAGAGTATGGCTACTACGAGTTGCCAGATGAGTTATCGACCACATCATCGCTTTTACCACAAAAGAAAAACCCGGACTCACTCGAACTTATAAGGGGTAAAACAGCCCGCGTGGTCGGGAATCTTCTCTCGATTATCACTCTCCTAAAAGGTCTTCCCTATACCTATAACCGGGATCTGCAGGAAGATAAGGAGGGGCTTTTTGATACAGTTTCAAGCTGTAACGCTGCTCTGGATCTCATGACCGAGATAGTTAAGGGAATGGTAATCAACGAGGATGCTATCAACCGGGTTCTCGAGTGGTCAAGGGGTAAGCTCTTTGCAACGGATATCGCCGATTATCTCGTCGGGAAGGGAGTTTCATTCAGAGAGGCTCATCGAATCGTTGGTGCCGTTGTACGTTACGCAAATGAAAAGACCCTCCATCTCAAAGATATCCCTCTTCAAAAATACAGGAATTTTTGTTCCCAGTTTGATGATGATGTGTACGACCTGTTCGACTACATCCGTTCAGTGAACACACATGATGTTCCTGGAGGAACGGCGTTGAAGCGAATAGCAGAGGAGATCAAGCGGGTCGAGGAAGAGCTACACAAAGAATAGATGCTCCGTTAGCCTATCCGTTTGCGTATGCAGGTCAAGCTGAATTCCTACACTATAACCCACAAAACAAGGCTTTTCTCTCCCGAATGCTGAACATATAGACTAACTGTATGAGAAATGGATCGGGAAATTCTGTGGACCGGTGGATAGGAAAGATTCTGTTCAGAGAGGATGGGCTAGATAAGGTTCATGGAAAGGTTGCCTATAAATAGTACTCCACCATCCAGGTATCCTGGAGTCAGAGGAATTTTACCTTCAGCCTGGAGATCACGCAGCAATGGAGTCGAGGGTGGCAATTGCGGAGATCAGTGCCAATGGAAGGGTTAGAATATACTCACCCACTTAATCTCCCTTTGTCGTTCGAACCTGTTGAGCGTATACTTTGGAGTTCCTCGCGGCAAGATTAGTGTGATTGCTCCGAGAGTTGGATTCGGTGGAAAGGCCGGTATAAAGCTCAAGACCCTTGCCTATGTGCTCGCCGGAGCGGTTGGTGGGAGACCGGTCAGATTTGCAAACAGAAGGGAAATGGATATGATCGGTTCACCGGAAAACCCTGGTCTATAGACGAAAGTCATACCCGGAGCACGCTCTGACGGCGGACTTACAGCTGCTGATATAGAGCTGCTCTTCGATTCTGGAGCCCATGCCGATTATTTGGTCATATTGATCTCACCTACGTGATAGAGTGGGCTATGGATAGTAATACGGGGAATCTACCCAAATGTATCAAAAAGGGCGCAGTAAAACTCAGCTGTCCAGAGGAGCATCTCGAGTTAGAGGAAGGAAGGGTTTTCATGAAACACGATCCTAAAAAGAGTATCTCAGAGTATCGAGGAAGCAGTGCAGGCTTTCTGCAGTATGAAAAAGATCAATTAAATCCAATCTAATGTGCGGGAGATACTGCAATTGGAACATTCTGTAGAACCGGCAGAATGAAGCCTGGAGCACTAATGGATATCAAATCGATTCCGCAGTGTCTCGAGTTCAGAACAGAGTCGAAATTGCTCTTTCTGGGATCAGCTCTGACTTTGAATGATATTGTTGATGCCAGTAAATTCCCGCTATTATCGCAGGTGGCTTTCCGCATCGCGGATCATACCACACGAAACAGGATAACTTTAGGGGGGAATATTGCAGGGCTAAAGTGGAAGCGGTCGCTATCAATCGGCAGCTCCTAACGACGGTAGAGCTTTTCGAGGGTTGATTATCCCTTCCTCTCCAGCTGTTTTCTCAAGAACGAAGATGGATTGCGTATAGCCGTAAGCGGAGCGTTTTACTATCCATTGAGAAATCGGGAAGCTGAGATTGTTCTAAACAACGGTCTCAATACCTATGATAAACGTTCAGGAATAGTCGTTGATAAAATATCCTCACGACTATGCGGCTTGTCGATACCCTTTTGTGAGTTTTGTGAAACAATCTTGGCCGTTAGAGGACGAAACGCGGTTGCGAAAATGTAAAACCGCTCGTAATTTTTTTGTTAAATAATTGAAATGAGAAAGATTTGTACTATAATTTATTTGTGGAATTGGTTTTAACCTCCCTGGTAGTTTCTGTCTCACTCAAGTTGGGCTGGAGATTGAACTTTTGAGGGGTGATAATGGTTTTTAAATGGTTGAAGTGGGTCCTCTGGCCTGTATGTGTAGTTTTTATCAGTCTGACCATCGTATCTTGTGGCTTTATTTTTGGACTGTTTGATGAAGGGAATGGCGATGAAACGGACAGCCAGGAATTTTACACTCTCACAATGTTTTACTTCTATGACGGGTCAGAGACGATTTCTTTTATGAAACCAATATACTTTCTTTTTATCCCTCTGGACGTAAACAATCAGTTATACGATGAAAGTTTCGACGCGTCGACACACGCACCGGTATTTTTACAGGCTGGAACGGTATCCGTTGATCTGAAACGAGGCTCATATACGATTTTAGTATATGTGGATATCAACGGTAACGGCAGGCTGGACCCTTCGGAATACTACGCATTTTTGGGCCGAAGAGATTTTATCGACTCCATTTTCGGCCCCGATTCCATCTGGGTAGATAGCTTTATAGAGGAAGATGGGTATTCTCCCAGCTACTTTCAATTTGGCGATGATTTTCAGCTGAAACCTCTGTTCATCATATCACCTGTTGATGGTGAGATCATTTTCGGCGAAGTAATTGGCCCAACCCATCATAAAATCACAACTTTTGGTCTCTCAATCGTGCAGAATGTCGATTATGTCGCGGTCTATGTTGATGATATGTGGGTTTTGGGAAATGCACCTGTAAATGAAGATAACTCTTTTGTCATTGAGATCAACATGTTTGGTTTTCCTACAGGTTCGCATACGCTGGAGGTCCGAGGTTATATCGGAACCATGCCGTACGATGAGCCAAGTGCACCAGTACAGGCATCCCATAAAATTACCATTAACTACATTTCACCATTTTAGACGAAGTATTCAGGAGAAGAACGCTACACTATTTGTTTGCTGTACCAGGTGTGCTCTCTGCCATTGTGTTCCAGCTTACTGCGGCCATTTCATTTATATATTCACCGTTATCCCCGATCAGTTTCGCCGCGTGTTTTCCATGTATCGGAACATCCATCCATCCATAATCACGCATCGTTTTCTCGTCGTTATCAAAATGGGTATTATTTCCGGAATAGTAGCAGAGACCGTCAACAAAACTATCACCGATGAGCAGTACTATCTGATCTTTTGTCCCTGAAGGGGGTAGATCGGGGATAAATATTGTATTTTCCTCGATGCGGTATCCATCGGTTTTGAAATCATGGTCATCGCCATAATCATGCCAGATTATGAGATAGTAGTCACCATCTTCGACCTTTAGGTCGACTCCTCCGGTAATCGGTAAATCCTCTCCGTCGAGGTCGGTAACGGTGAAGTTCTTGAGAGTTCCGGTTTTTGTGATGTAGAGCTCTGCCCAATCTTCACTGATATCATCCACCGGGTCTATGGCATACTCCGTAATGACCGCCTGTGCGTCGTCCTCCGTAATACTCGGGAATAGAGGGAGATCGCTGTTCTCTGCACCAGGTGTGCCACGGGATCCGTCCTTGAGATTCTTTGAGATGCTCTCGGTATACCAGTCAACCGGAGTCCAAACCGTTGAAAATGAGTTCGTGAAACGCGACATCGATGATCTGAGATCCTCCTGATTCACTCCGTAAGTATAGGAGCCGCCGTCTCCAACGATATCGAAAACCGTTCCGTGACCATTGAGGAGTTTAAAAGGTCCACATTGCGCATTGCTCAGTGAGAGGGAGGAATTCGAGTAGTGGGCTTGAACGGTTATCGATGTTCTATCGCTTTGAGGCGAATAGTTTGTGATGAGGATTACCGATCCAGGCTCAATCCTTGCTGAAAATGTTAGAGGTGTTCCCAATCCCGCTCCGTTTTCGATTTTCCAGTTGTTGAGGTAAAAAGGGCGGTTGGCGGTACTGATTATCTCGATGTACTCATCATACGCGCTCGTCAGTGTTCCCGCCCAGCAAATTTCGTTGAGCAGTATGTCTCCCTCCTGAGGAGGTTTGCCCTCATCGATAACGATGATCGTAATGCGGGACGACCTTTTTTGCTCATCTTCGGCGATGATGTTTATAAGCTGTTCACCTGTGACGTCGGGAGGTAAAAATAAAACAACAGAGCCCGATTCGGGCTGAAAGCAGTTGTCGAAGAAAGGGTCTGTTTTCCACAGGACTGTACCTCGGGCACCTTCTATGCTCAGACATAGTGGTTCCGTATCAAGAATTTCGAACTTGTCAGTTATGATCAGAAGCTCTTCTTCATCTAAATCACTGTCTTCTGTACCCTTTTGGTCCTCTCGAAGCGGTGTGTCTATCTTTGTGCATCCCGCTCCGTTAAAAATAACAGCGAGGAATAGAGTCAGTATTATATATCCGAAAGTCTTCATCGTCCTTTTTTAGGGAACGTGCTGTTTTCATCATTAAACAAAAATGAGGAGAAAAGAATTTCAGTAGAAAATTGTTTGTGCTTATTGATCGTTCTATGGTATCATAGTTTCATATATAAGTCAATAATATTTATTTTAGTATTTATAAGCAATTTTTTATTAATAGTTAACATTTATTCTATATGGTGATCAGGCGCCGGATAATTAAAAGGCAGGCTTATAACGAAAGCATTAGAGGAAAACACTACGGGTACAGCTATCGAGGATGGTTAATGGTTCAGCATTTAGAGAAACCGCAGGAATGACAGATGAAGCAGCCGCTCTCGTGCTCGAGTATACCACCGCAATCAGGACAAATTCCCGCGATGGTCTTTGTATGTCCGATATGCGCCAGCTTGTGACTGTGCTCTTCTTGTTTGATCTTTACTTTTTCTACGTTGAATTCGGGGTTTTGATGTCCCCTCGGAGCCTCAAAATTATCAAGAAACCGTTCGAGGACCTTTGCAAGAGCATCTGAGCAGGAGAGTACCTTCCCGTCTTTTTTCGGGAGCAGCGAAGGAGAGGGACAGCGCATGCCCTTGAGCTGCTTTACGACAGAGTGTGGATCGACATGGGATCGAAGTGCCATGGAGATCAGACGAGCCTGGGCATCAAGCTGAGATGCTGCGCACCCACCGGCCTTTCCCATGCTTGCAAATACCTCACAGGGTCCGGTGTTGTCCGAGTTTATCGTTACATAAAGATTACCGCAGCCGGTGGCTATCTTCTCGGTATAGCCGTAGGTGATCTGCGGTCTCTCACGCGGTGCCCTCTTCGCCGTCGCAGTACCTCTCCTTTCCCTTCCGGTGGTGAGCACCTGTTTGTCCCGGGATCCATCGCGGTACACAGTAATTCCCTTGCAGTGCAGCCGGTGTGCCTCCAGATAGACATCCTTGACATCGTCGACTGTTGCATCATGGGAAAAGTTAACTGTCTTTGAAACTGCATTGTCCGTATACTCCTGAAAAGCAGCCTGCATCTTGACATGATCCATCGCCGGTATGTCGTGAGCCGTTACAAAGATACTCTGGAGCTTTTCAGGTATACCCTTTATACCCTGCAGGCTGCCATGCTTGGCAATATCTCTGATGAGGTCATCGGAATATATGCCATCCCTGGATAGAGCATCGAGAAAGAGCTGGTTTGTCTCAGGGAGCTGATTATTGTTGAGCACGTTCCGCACGAAGGAGAGTGCGAAGAGCGGTTCGATACCGGAAGAACATCCCGCAATAATACTTATGGTTCCGGTCGGTGCGATGGTGGTTCTTGTTGCATTTCTGTATCGTAACCCCTTTTTCGTATAGATTGAGCGCTCCCAGTTTGGAAACACACCACGCTTATCGCCGAGTTCGAGTGATTTGCGGTTTGCCTCCTCCTGTATGAACTTCATGATCTGTCTTCCCGTATCCCTCGCCTTTTCCGAATTGTAGGGTATTTCGAGCAAGATGAGCATGTCGGCAAAACCCATGACCCCGAGCCCTATCTTTCTGTTTGCGTGTACAAGCTCACCTATTTTCTTGAGGGGGAATTTGCTCATATCAACGACATTGTCGAGAAAGTGCACGGACGTATGTACCGTCTCTTTGAGCTTATTCCAGTCGATACCTTTGTTCTTCACCATTTTCTTAAGATTGATCGATCCGAGATTGCACGCTTCGTAGGGTAAAAGTGGCTGCTCTCCGCAGGGATTTGTTGATTCAATCCTTCCCAGAGCCGGTGTCGGATTATACCTGTTGATTGCGTCGATAAATACGATTCCAGGATCGCCGTACTTCCATGCCAGCTCAGCCATGAGATCAAAAACCTTGCGGGCATTGAGCGTTCCCACTATTTTTTGAGTACGGGGGTTGATCAGTTCATAGTCACTATCAGTCTGAACCGCATTCATGAAATCATCGGTCACTGCAACAGAAATGTTGAAATTGTTGAGTAAATGTTGTTCCGATTTGGAATTTATGAATTCGATGATGTCAGGATGATGGACATCCAGTATTCCCATATTCGCTCCCCTTCTGGTTCCCCCCTGAACGATCGTTTCCGTCGCTGTATCGAAAATGGTCATGAAGGAGATGGGTCCACTGGATATTCCCTTTGTTGTTTTGACAACGTCGTTCTTTGGTCTGAGACGAGAAAAGGAGAATCCGGTCCCACCGCCGCTCTTGTGAATAAGAGCGGTATACTTGACTGCATCGAAGATGCTTTCGATAGAATCTTCGACAGGAAGTACGAAACAGGCAGAGAGCTGTTGAAGCTCACGTCCGGCATTCATGAGTGTAGGAGAGTTAGGGAGGAAACACAGGGAGGTCATCAGCTTGTAAAACTTCTCCTCTGTTTCCTCTACGAAAATATCAGAACTGTACAGATGGTCGGCTTCTGCAATATTTATGGCAACCCTTGCGAGCATGTCCTCAGGTTTTTCAATCGGGTTACCCTTGTCATCCTTTTTGAGATACCTTTTTTTTAAAACGGTAAGGGCATTCGCACCTAAATTCAATTTCAGGTTTTTTCCCGTTACCGGCATACGTTCCCCTCCCCCATGTTAATTAAGGAAAATACAAATTAGGCGTGAAATGTAACTCTCGTTGCATGTATTCGCTGGATGAATATTTTACAACGAAATTCCTATTAAATCTACTCTCTTTAACACATAAATCAAGAAAAAATTTCAAAAAAGATGAAATTTTAAATTACTCAAATTTAGTTTCATCCTTAGTATTATATTCAAATATTTCTATATAATAATATAATATGAATCTTGCACCTCATAGTATATGTGTAGAATTGTGGATTAGCCAAAGTTCCGCTGATGGAGTTGTCACCAGCGACTAATTATGAGACGGATGACACACTATGGCATTCGACCAGATGAAGCGTAGCGTTGAGGCAATCAAGAATGCTGGGATGCGCGACAAGGTCAAGATCATGATCGGCGGTTCCATCATGGATGCCTCGGTAATGCTCGACGAAGCCAAACCCGAGAACCTCAAGGCCATGATCGACTTCACCAGGAAATACGGCGTTTAGAAATAACTAAGGATACAGCAAGACCGTATCATATTCCTTGACAGAGCTTTTCAGATCTGGTAGGATTTACCACTCTGGTGGTTACTATGACAGGAGATATACAGGAGAAATTTAAACAGATCGGCTTCAACGTTTATGAGGCCAGGGTTTATGTGGAGATGCTGAAGGGGACAACCCCGCTTACTGCATATGAAATCGGGAAACTCTCGGGAGTACCGCGTTCCAAGGTTTATGAAGTGGTGGACAACTTGTACAGGAAACAGATCATTATGAAGATGGAGGAAAATCCAAAAAGGTATCTTCCCGTTGATCCGGAAGAGGTTTTTTCAAATATAGAGAAATCCTTCATCTCCTGTGTGAACTACGTGAAAGAGGAGCTGAATCATCTGGAAAAAGGTGAAACGATAGACTATATATTCAACATTTTTGGCAAGGAGTCAATTGTTGGGCGATCCCGGGATATGATACGCTCTGCAGCCTCTAGTATTTTAATCGCCATTGACAGAGTCATGCTCGATATTCTGGAAGGCGATTTGAGGAGATCGGAAGAGAGAAATGTGGAATTGAATATCGTTTTTTACGGCGATAGGGAGGAGATAGGGTTTAAAAATGTGTACAGTCACCGACTGAGAGAGCCTGATACAGAGAATTTCTCATTCATTCTCCTTGATATCGATTTCAAGGAGGTGCTTGCAGGAACGATGTCGCGCCGCAGCGGCGAGGGACATGGCTTCTGGACGAAGAGCGTGTATCTGAGCAATATCATGCAGGACAATATTATTCATGAGATATCACTGGGAATGCTCGAGGAGAAACTCGGCTTAGACCATATTAATGAGCTGACGGATCACATTCCTCACCGTATCTGGGAAAAAGCGATGACGTTGTTCAACAGCAAATTCCATATTCGGTAGTTAATAAGTTTATTTAATCAACAGCTCTTAGCGCAGATCATCGTGTTGTGACCTTCCTGTTCGTTGGGAGCAGGACTGAGGGAGCAATGGTAACAGAAAAGGGCATCGTGCCGGTTCACGGGGGACAGGTAAAGGTTCTCGATGATGAACAGATTCACCTGCTCCACAGTGCGACAGTCGATGTTCTGAATGATGTAGGTATTAAGCTTCTCCATAATGAAGCCCTTGAGATCATGAAAGGCAATGGCTGCGGTGTTGATTTTGACCGTAAAGTCGTAAAGATACCTGAAGAAGTACTAACAAAGTATCTGCAGAAAGCCCCCTCGGAGATCATGCTCTACGGGAGAGACCCCAAATATGACCTCAGACTCGATCATTCCGATAACGTGTTTGTCATGGGAGGGGCGGGAGCCCTCTGGGTCATCGATCTCGATGGAAATCGCAGAGCATCGACACTCGAGGACCTCAGGGATCTGACGAGAATCGAGGACACACTCGAGAATATGGACATCGCACATTTTCTCGTCACACCTCAGGACATACCCCAGAACGGATTTGAAATGATCACCTTTGCTGAGATGCTGAAGAACAATACACGGAACTTCTACGCCCTGGTTGGAGGGTGTCGCGAGGGCTTGCAGTACGAACTCGAAATGGCAGCTGTTGCTGCGGGAGGCATTGAGAGGGTACGCAACAAGCCTTTCTTCGTCGGGGGACTCTGCGTAATAAGTCCCCTTACACAGACGGAGGATTTCATTGAGGAGCTATTTGCATGCGGAGAGAATAACATACCGGTTTACGTTGAGGCTGATGCCCTTGCAGGTGGAACAACACCCTTTACCATTTCAGGAACTGCTGTAGAGATAAATGCGAATATTTTGAGCGCAATTGTACTCGCCCAGATGGCCAATCCAGGTGCGCCATGCATCTATGCTTCCTCCTCTGGAATACTCGATATGTTCAGTCTCAATCTTGGAGGATCGGCACCAGAATCAACCCTCCTCCATATGGTCGGGGCACAGCTTGCCCATCACTACAATCTGCCCTACTATGGATCGAATACACCGGATTCCAAGCTCCCAGACACGCAGATGGGGTACGAATCGGCACTGCACTTTCTCGGATGTGCAATGGGAGGGGTGAATATTATCCATGTTGCCATTGGAAACCTGGAGATGATGAGCCTCGCAAGCTATGAGAAGTGTCTTATTGACAATGAGATTCTGGGGGCGACCTTTCGAATGTTGCGGGGCGTTGACTGCAGCCGGGAAGCAATCGGGATTGAGGTATTCAAAGAGGTGGGCCATTCGGGAAACTTCCTCCAGACCGAGCACACCCTGAAATATCTGAGAAAGGATCGGTGGGAGCCGAAGTTGACCGACCGAAACAGTTGGGACCGGTGGCAGAATCTGACAGGCGGTAAGGACATGAGGGAACGTGCAAAGGATCGGGTACGGGAGATTCTGAAAGACCATACACCCCTTTACATGGATGAGAAAGAGGCACGTGAGATCGACCGGATAGCAGCGGCAGCACAGAAGGAAATTGGTGTAATCCAACGGAGAAAAAGTAATTGATCCATTGAATGAGTCCCATTTATTAGGGAGGACAAATCACTGAAGAGGAGCGGGAGATGGGAGAGAAACTTGCAATAATGGGTGGTAAAAGGGCGGTTCCTGAAGGGTTGGAGAGACCATGGCCCATAATTATGCAGGATGACATCGATGCGGTTACGCAGGTGTTGAATAGGGGTGTGCTTTGGGGTCCCGATGCCCCGGAGAAAACGGCGCTTGAGAAGGAATGGGCTGATTATTGTGGGGTCAAGTATTGCATTGTGACGAATTCCGGCACCTCTGCGATGCATGCCTGTGTGGCAGGCGTGGGTGTTGAAACCGGGGATGAGGTCATCGTTCCTGCATTCACCTTCTGGGCAACAGCACAGGCTGTGCTCTGTCAGAACGCAATACCGATCTTCGTCGACATAGACCCTGTAACCTACAACATCGACCCGAAGAAGATAGAGGAGAAAATTACTGACAGGACCAGGGCAATAATAGTTGTCCATGTCCACGGCCTCCCCTGTGATATGGATGAGATAAACTCCATTGCGAAGCGTCACGGGCTCAAGGTCATGGAGGATGCTGCTCATGCCCACGGCTCAGAATACAGGGGGAAGAAGGCTGGAAACCTGGGGGACATGGCGATGTTCAGTTTGAACGGGACGAAGAACCTCCCTGGAGGTGAGGGGGGATTCGTCACGACCAACGACCCCGATTTGTATGAAAAAGCGCGGCTTGTCTGTATGTTTGGTGAAAAGAAGGTCCCCAAGGGAAATATCCGACCCTACGACGCCCATACAATGGGCAACAATTACCGGCCTGTAGAGATGACCTGCGCGTTTGTGCGTTCCCAGCTCCGAAGGCTCGATGAGTACAACAGATTGAGGATAGAAAACGTCGATTATCTCAACCGGGAGCTCGGAAGAATAGAGGGCATCATCACCCCCCCGGAACCTACTGACAGCAAGAACGTATACCATATTTACCGGATTAAGCTCGATCCAGGGGCAGCCGGGTATCCGGATGTTGATCCTGAGGATTTTCGATGGGCGGTTCAAAATGCCCTCTTCAAAGAGGGCGTGCCGGTTATGGAGTGGCATTCCTTTCCCGTTCCGGGACAGAAGATATTTCAAAAACTGGACGCCTATGGGAAGGGATGCCCCTGGAATTGCGGCCATGCTCGAGAAGGGATACGCTACGATCCCAACGATTATCCCCAGACGCAGGCTATGTTTGCATCTTCCTTTGTGTTGTATACCATATATGCGTCAAATGGGATCGAGCTCATGAAGTATTACGCCGAGGCCTTCCATAAGGTCTTCGATCATCTTGATGAAATCGTTACTCAGCCAAAGTACTATGAGCGAGTCAGAGCGAGCCTGTAATGGCGGGAGGGATGTGATTCGATGAGTAAACGTACAGCGAGAAGCTATGTCCTTGATAAACCACAGGGAAACTTTGTAATGGGTGATTACGAGATTCCCGATCCGGCACCTGGATCGGTTTTGATGCGTATAGAGCTCTGTGGAGTCTGCGGCACCGATGTCCATACCTGGCAGAGCCTTGTTGAGGATCTCGAGTATCCGATCTCCCTCGGTCATGAAATAGTTGGTGTCGTAGAGGCCCTTGGCGATGGAGTAGAAACAGATTATGTCGGAAAGTCGCTGAAGGTTGGGAACAGGATCGGGGTTATACCGGCGATACACTGTCACAAGTGCTACTTCTGCACAATAGTGAAGACTCCGGAGAAATGCATCGATTGGAAAACCTACGGAACCTGGCCCCGTGCGGATCAGAAGCCCTACTTCACCGGCGGTTACGGCGAATATCTCTACATACACGACCCAAATTCGGTTTTTGTCAAGATGGATGCACCCCCTGAACGCGGCGTATTTCTCGAACCAATGGCAATTGTCGTACACTCGATGCTCCATGCACAGATAGAACCGGGTGATACGGTTGTTGTTAATGGAGCGGGCCCGATTGGCCTGTTGACTATAGGACTGGCAAAGATAGCAGGGGCTTCGAAGGTCATAACCCTTGGACGTCGAAACCGTTTGCGGCTGGAACTCGCAAAGCTGATGGGAGCCGAT
>CAYFYU010000063.1:19659-22902 GCA_964347455.1 uncultured Spirochaetota bacterium
GAAAGGACAAAGTTTTCCAGGAGTCTTTGAACGGCTACGGAGCGGATGTGGTTTTCAACACAGTAGGTTCTGCCCAAGCCTTTGGGGAATCAATAGACTACGTACGCGATTCTGGAACTATTGTCGAGGTGGGAAACTTTGTTGATTCGGGTACCATACCTTTTAACCCCTGCAAACATCTTCTGGAAAAGGGAATCAGGATAATCGGGAGTTTTGACAACGAAGCCGAGCATTATGTACGAGCCCTTCCCATTATCTCGGATGACAGGCTTCCAATACCCAATCTTATTACTCATACGGTACCTCTCCAGCGGTTGCAGGAATGTCTCACTGCGCTAAAGGATGGGAAGAAACTCGATGGAAAAGATTTTGTAAAAATTGTCATCAATCCTGGCATGTCCTGAAATGGAGAATGGTGGGATGCTGAAAAAAATTCCAGCAGTTATTTCACCAAAGCTGTTCTATCAGATGATGTGTATGGGCCACGGAGACGAACTCGTGTTGGCAGACGGTGATTTCCCTGTCGAGACTTTTTCACAGCGAGTGGTATATGTATACGGGCATGAGATCCCGGTTCTGCTCGAGGCGATCCTTCCTTTCTTTCCGCTCGATCCTTTTGTCGATAAGCCAGTGGCAATCATGGCACCAGTTGATGGGGATTCGCCTGAACCACCAAACTGGGAAAAGTACCGGGCAATCATCGCGCGACATGAGAGAAAATTCAAGGATTTTGAGTATGTTGAGCGGTTCGACTTCTATAAACGGGCAAAGGATTCATTTCTGGTCGTCGCCACCACTGAACCAGATGGGAATCTTATCATTAAAAAAGGCGTGGTGATGATGTAGATTCATTCATAGATGTTTCCAAGTCTCATCGAGGATTGGTGGGTATGAAGGCTGAAATGACACCTCGTGAGAGGGTTGAGGCAGTCATGACCCTTGAGGTTCCTGACAGAGTTCCAATTGGTGACGGACTTTTTCAGCATTGGGGATTCATAGATCATTTTTACAGGACGAAACAAAGAGGCAAGTGGACATTCGAGGAGATATGCAGAGCGGTGGGAAATTCAACCATCCTTTTCGAAGTATAGACGAGGCAAAGCCTTGGGTAAAAGAGATGATCATGACGGTAAAACGTTCGGATCCTGAAAGCATGAGGAGCTTTGTGGGTAATTCCGGTATTTGGGGACTCGGTCAGGGAGATTATAGGGAAGATTTTTATAAGAAACAGGGATGGCTTGGGGACAACGTTCTTATGCATACGGGAAGCCCTGCTCAGCTCGATACCTGCTACATGATGCTCGGGTTCGATATCTTTTACTATATGCTCGTTGACGACTATGGACTTCTCGTTGAATGGTTCGACGAGCTCATAAAGCATGAGATAGGCCGGGTTAACCACTGTGCAGATTATAAGTTGTCACCCCTTGCCTGTGTATTATGCGATATTGCTTCAAAGCAGAACCTTCTCTTTTCCCCCAAGTTTCTACGTGATGAGTACTTTCCAAGGTTAAAAATGCTGATCGATGAATGGCATAATCATGGTATAAAGGTCATTTACCATTCAGAAGGGGATATTACGCCGGTTATGCAGGATATTGTCGATGCGGGCGCAGATGGGATAAATCCACTTGAGCCTGATATCCTTGATGTTAAGAAGCTGAGAGAAAACTTTCCAGATCTCATTTTCTGGGGAGGTGTCGATAACAACGAGCTTCTCTGCCGGGGAAGTGTAGAGGAAGTTGAGCAGGCTGTTAAGGAATTGATTCAGGTTACAGGAGGTAACGGCAGACTCCTTCTTGGTTCGCGTGGACAGGTTCACCCGGCAAACAAGCTCGAAAATGTACTTGCAATGTTTGAATTTGGAAAGAAGTATGGGAGATACGATTAGAATTTCTGTCCCCTTTGAGCGATAGATGGAAACTCTGACGAAAAAAGAAAGAGTATTGTTCACTTTTGACTACAAACCGTTGGATCGTCCCGCAATCTATGATAAAATTCACAGTCTTAAGTTTATCGAACATGTTTACGGAAAACCGATTACAGATAAAAATGCAGAGGATGCTGTTTGTACAACAATTGCTAAAACCTGCGACATGACGCGGCATGTGGTAATCCCCGATAATATGGAACCTTATACGTATATGGATGAGGATGAATTTGTTTATAAGATTTGTTGGAATACAAAAGAGATCATTAGACGTCCATTTCAAACAGTTCAGGAAGCATCCGAACTTGTACGAAAGGACATTGACCGGATAGAGCAGGCAATTGAACTGAAGAGGCTCTGCCATCAGGCAATGTGGCATTTGAAATTGTTTGGAGAACAGTTCGTTACGCCCGAGGAATTGAACTATGAGTTTCAGCGTGTTCAGAAAAAGATGGATGGAACAGTCGTGGTCGCTCCCGAATTCTTTGATGGTATAGGGCCAGTAACAACGAGGTACAACTACGACACTTTTGTGTATCTGTATCATGATTACCCAGATCTTATGCATGATCTCTTATCAGCACATTGTGCGTATCAATTGTTTTTAATGGATAGTTTTGAGGGGCCTGAACTTGCACCAGTTGCCCTAATGAGCACAGCGGTGAGCGGAACACAGGGACTTATTTTTTCCCCCGATTTTCTAAAAAGAGAGTTTTTTCCGGTAGCGAAAAAAATTATTACAAGGCTTAAGGAACTGGGGTACAAAGTTATCCTTGAAATGGAAGGGGACGTGCGACAAGTATTTGATGATATTGTTGCCACTGGTACAAATGGTTATACAACTGTTGAAGCGCTGGCAAATATGTCATGTGCATGGATAAAACAAAGATATCCCAAACTCGTACTCTCCCAGATGATCGACAGCACTCAGCTTCTTACCTATGGTTCGCAGGATGAGGTATTGGACAAAACAATGGAGATTATTAGGCTTTTAGAGGAATATGGTGGAATATTTATTGGCTCAAGCGGTGACATAAATGAAGAAGTGAAAGTTGAAAACGTCCTTGTGATGATAGATACGGTAATGCAAAAAAAGCTTAATTAACAAGTAAAACTATATAATGAGCTTGATTATATATTCCATCGGTGAAAAGACTAGGAGGAAGAGAGTGATATGAAAACGGAAGATACTTTTAACGAGTTGTTTGAGCACATAAATGGTCTTGAAATAATAGACACTCACGAGCATCTTCCCGCATTTGAAAAATTGAGGGAGAAGGATACAGATGTATTAAAAGAATACCTGCGACATT
>CAYFYU010000064.1:0-2828 GCA_964347455.1 uncultured Spirochaetota bacterium
GGCTCTCCGGTGTGGTAATTGGTGCGTTGCTGGTACTATACATGAAAATACAGGGTGTACTTCTTCTCGGTTCTGCAGTGGGTGTATTTGTACTTCTCTATTCAATCACAGTTCTTGCACCTTCTGAAAAGATCATCCCGAAAATGGCTGGAGCAGGATCTAGAGTGAAAGGAGAGCGGAAAGGAAGAGGTCTCCACAGAGTATTCGGTGATTTTGAGTTTATGAAAACCGTTCTTCTTGTGGGTATTTCAACGAAAGCAGTGCTGACAGGCGTTATCATCTTTGCCCTTCCTCTCCTCCTTGCCGGTATGTACTTTCAGGAGGATATTGGGCAGATCATCATGTTTTACGCAGCAGGAGTGCTCATCTCAAGCAGGTACGCTTCACGGCTCACCGATAGAGTGCAAAATAAAAGCAATATTCTACTATTCGGTATGCTTGGTGCCGGCATAGGGCTCGCTCTTATGGGGCTAATGAATGTTCAGAGGTTTGATCTTCTTAGCACAAATTCGGTAAAAACAGGTATCGTAGTGGCAGGGATTCTCATCCTCGGTTTCTCCCATGGTTTCATACACGCACCAATTGTGACACACATTACGGAGACACCAGTAGCACGCCGTATCGGACCTAGTTCAGTTGCATCTTTTTATCGGTTTTTAGAGCGTACCGGTCATGTCATTGGACCACTCATAATCGGGAGTATTCTGCTTGCAATGAATTACCACAGTCTGTCGATCAGTCTTGTTGGTTCTGTAATTATAGGGCTTGGTCTTCTATTTATAATCCTAAGAGTACCAAAATCAAGACTTAAAGAGAGAGAGGCCCCCAGTTGATGCGAAACAAATACACCGTAATTGTTCTTCTGATTCTTGGACTCACCATAGCAACTTTTCCCAATCTCCACGCAGAGGTGAATCTTCCCTACTCTGACTGGTTTATTTTAAAGTCTGCATCGACTATACACTGGGAGCTTATACCCGATCCTTCTGATAAAATGCAGTTTTCCATTAAACCCAGAGAGATTCAGGGAGAGCAGAAAAAGATTCTTGTATTGTTTCCAAAAAAGTCATCCGCCTATGACACGGCAATGGATACCATTCTGGGTGTGTTCTATGAAAAGAATATTCCTGCATTCTTTAAAGTAATCAACTTCGCAAACGTTCATGAAGAAGGAATGAAGGCGTTAGAGTTTGCAGAAAAAAACGGTTTCGATCTCATAATTTCAATGGGTTCCGGTTCGACCAAGTTCTGTTATGAAAATTACTGGGGCGGCAAATTGCCGGTTGTTTCGGTGTGCGCCAAAGATCCCGTTCTGCTCAAGCAGATGCCAGACTATGAACATGGAAGTGGAACCAATATCGCCTTCACATCTCTTGACATGTCGGCAGAACTTCACATGATCTATCTTAAGAAATTGAAGGGGAACCTCAAAAACATCGCCATTATGTACGCCAGGAATAATTGGAGTGCTGTTACGACGCAGGCAATGCCGCTGAAAAGGCTTGCTGAAAGTGAGGATATCAATGTTTTAGAAGTGGTCGTTGAGGATCAGAAAAATGCTAGAATCGAACTCGAGGAGAAAGTTCCGCTTACGGTTGAAGAGATAAAAAAATCAGACCCGGAAATGCGAAATAGCTTATTCTGGATTACAGGGAGCACATCTGTGTTTCGCGAAATCGAGACGATCAATAAACATTCAGAAAAGATCCCGGTACTCAGTGTAGTACCCGATGTTGTTCAGGAAGGGGATGCCAGTGCTGTTCTTTCCGTAGGCGTAGGCTTTGAAAATAATGCACTGAAGGCAGCTTTGTACGTTGTGGATATTCTGCAGGGAAGGGTGGCTCCAGGTGATTTGAAAGTCGGTGTCATCACCCCTCCTGATATTGCCATTAATTTCAAGAAAGCAAAAAAAATAGGGCTTACCATCCCATTCAGTTTTTTTGAAAGTGCTACTTCAATCTATGATTATGATGGCGCTATTGTCCGATATAAAGGTAGGAATATATCCCAGCATAATGTTGAATGATAAACTTTCATTGTTAAGGTGATTTGTTCACCTGCATAAGGAAGGGTAATTTAAATAAATAGTATTGGATGTGGCAATGAAGAAAAAGAAGAGATTCTCCATAAAACTTGGTGTAGGGCTGACGGTCGTTATAGTTTTGTCGGTGTTTGTTACAGCCTTGCTTGTTTACGTGCCGTGGATGCTGACCAGTTCAAAGAATGTAAAAAACATGGTAGAACAACTCAACAGTGAGATAATACGTGGGGTAACCCATGTAGTAGATAATTTCTTTCAAACGGCTATTATAACGCAGAATACAATTAACGATGCCTTCTCGAGCAAAGTCGTCGATGTTCACGATAAACAGCAGCGGGAGCAGTTCTACTTCAGTTTTTTACGAGCTCACGAGAATTTCTCGTGGGTTAGCTTTGGATTTCCAAACGGTGATTTTTTCGGCGCTCAGAGAGAAAGTGAACAGAGCCTTCGTATTATTGACAACAAATGGGAGGGAGATGAAAAGAAGGCAACCCGCCGTATCGATTTCTACAAACAGGATGGAGATGAAATTAACTTTGAAACGAGTCGAACTATTTACAACTACAATTACTATGCACCGGACCGTCCCTGGTATAAAAAGGCAATCAACGAAAGAGATCATATATGGACTGATGTCTACGTATTCAGTACGAGCAAACTTCCTGGAATAAACTCCGCAATAGCCCTTGAAATGGATGGTGAATTTGTCGGAGTTATTAGTGTTGCTATCGAACTGGCACAAATTTCATCCTACCTCAAATCACTTAAAGTAGGAAAAACCGGTATA
>CAYFYU010000064.1:2936-10617 GCA_964347455.1 uncultured Spirochaetota bacterium
AAACGGGATGGATTTGGCTAACATACAATCTCAACACACAATGCTGTTCGCAGATGCTATTGCAGGTAAAAGATACTTCGTTACTCTGGCACCAATTTATTTTCTCGATTGGGTCGCCGGCACAGTGATCCCGGAATCTGACTTTCTCGGTGAAATAAACCGGAACAGGCGTAACCTCATCATAATCGTTGCTTCACTATTTATAGTTGCAGCACTCATAGCTGTTTTGATCTCACGTAGAGGAATCGTAAAACCAATATTGAAGATTACTGATCAAACCTTTGCTATTAGGGATTTTGAGCTGGATAGTATAACTCAAGTGCCTTCAGCCATTCGTGAGATCAACACACTGTCATCTGCCATGATGAGCATGAGCAATGGACTCTCCTCCTTTAAAAAATACGTGCCAACAGAACTTGTTCGTACTCTGCTCTCTCAGGGTATTGAGGCAAAGCGGGGAGGTGTGGAAAAAAATATCACCATATTCTTCAGCGACATACAAGCATTTACGAAAATATTCGAGCAAATGGGTAAATCCCTTGTTCCCCACCTAAGCCGATATCTGGATGAGATGGCCGATGTTATCACTAAAAATGAGGGAGTCATCGATAAGTATATCGGAGATTCAATAATGGCTTTCTGGGGAGCTCCGGTCTACCTTGAGTCCCACGCTTCATACGCATGTCGTGCTGCACTGGAATGTCAGAGACGGCTTCACTCACTCCGCCTTGCCTGGGAACGTGAAAACAAACCTCCCCTTTTTTCGCGTATGGGGATCAATACCGGCCTGTCCCTGGTAGGCAATATTGGCTCGGAAAAAAAATTGGACTATACCGTTATTGGCGATCCGGTAAACGTCGCAAGCCGTCTCGAAGAGCTCAACAAAAAGTATGGTACATCTATACTCATAGGAATGTCCACCTATGAGCAGGCAAAGGATGATATAGTCTGCAGAAAGCTGGACAAAGTGTGCCTGTACGGCAAAGAGGAAGTCATCGATGTTTATGAACTAATAGCAATGAAAGACGAGGTGCGAATATCGGATAACTACGACTGGATCCGTTACTATGAGGAAGGGCTTCGCCTTTATCAAAACAGAAAGTGGGCAAAGGCCATTGCATACTTTGAAAAGACCATATCTCTTCGCAATGGGAACGATAAGGCTTCAAATCTGATTAGAAATGTGTGTCAAAGGTACAGACAACATGAACCTGATGAGTCCTGGGATGGCTGCACCGATATGAGAACAAAATAAGTACAGCGTCAATTCGACGATTTAAAATGGTCCGAGGGATATTCCGACCCGGGCGCCAAATCCGGATAGATCAACCTCCTCGAAAACAGGGAGATCTTTTATTATATCATCACGGTTTCGTTTTACAATCGCATGGTTATAGTATCCTTCTGCAAAGAGTGCAGTGTCTCTTCCGAGACCTATCAGCATACCTGCACCAAACTGATAGGTGAATCCACCAAATAGCCGGCTGTCCGACTTCCCGGTCTCGAAATTTTCCTCCTTGTTCCACAATAGTTCGTAACCAAGGCCTCCCTGACCAAAAACCGAGGCTTTCCAGAATACGGGGAATTTAACCGTCAATTCGGCCAATATGGGTATGATGAGCCTATTGTACTGCACTTTATTTTCAACTGTAGTTACTGCCACCCCGCTTGGTAAATCCTCAGTTGCAACCGGAGTGCGCTCTCTATAGGTTTTATAAAGAAAGTCCGTACCGATGCCCAACTCCACAAATCTATCGAACATGTAACCAAAGCTTCCTCCAAAGGCAAAGCCTGCCTGAGCATCGCTCGGCGAGAAATAGCTCGCTCTGATGGAGAATCCTTTACCTGTGTCAGCATTAAGAGCTGAGGCACCACTCAACATACCAATTATTACCAGCAGTATAAACCAAATCCTTAATCTTTTCATTTTATTCTCCTTGTTTCGTAATCTCCTAATTAGTCGCTGGTGACTAGTTCCATGTTAGCTGTGGCCACTTATTCATCACGCACAAATTATCTCCTCGTATTCACATCCATGATACCTTTACTAAATATATCACATATATTGCATTGTTCAATCCCACTGAAAGTCTTGTAAGCCCAAACACTTATGGTGAAAATAAAAAGAAATCACCATCCAGCTTGGTCCGAATCTCAGCGGCAATCTCCTCTACCAGCTCCACTGATAGAAAGTCCTTATAAAAGGGAGAAAGATCCAGAACATCTTTTTCACCAACTGAACTGATGTACTCAATGAGATCATCCACGTAGTGAGTTGTTTTAATAATATCACCATAATGAACTGATGATCGCTCGGGCTTGTGATGGAAAAGCGCAGTCTCTACGAACAGCTCGGGAAGATTCCAGAAATCCAGAAAATAGGCACCTATCTCTTGATGGGTAATATGATCAAATCCAAGCGATATCTCAGCTTTATAGAAATCGTGATCCCCACTTACGTTCTTTTTGCTCTCAATCATACTGTAGCGTTCAGGAAAATATTGAAGCAGAATAATCTTACCAACATCATAGGTAAGTCCAACAGATGGGAAGTATTTGTACTGCTGTGATTTTGGATTTTTCTTGTACAGTATAGGCAGATAGTAGTTCATGATAAATGAACGGGTAAATATCTCCTGAAGGCTTTGTATCTGCATCTTGTTCCATTTCATTGAACTGATAACCGAAATGGTAAGGAGGATGTCCTGAAGAGTTTCAAGGCCGAGTGTCATTGCGGCTTGTTTGACTGAGGCACAATTTTTGTTACCATAGAATGCAGAATTGGCAATTTGTAATACCTTCGTCGCAACTGCCGGATCTTTCTGTATGATTTGTGCTATCTCAGCCATTGATCTTTCTTCGTTTACTGCCACCATGAATTCCTGGAATATATTCGGTAAGGTTGGAAGATTGGTTATTCGATTAATAATTTCAAGCAGCTTCTGCGACTGCAATGTTTTTCTTGTTGAGAGAATATGTTTTAATTTTATTTCTATCTCATCGTTTTTCCAGGGCTTTAATATGTAACTCGAAGCTAATCCACGAGTGAGCGATTCGATTGCCACTGATTTTTCTATGTAGCCGCTTAGAATGACTCGATTTATCTTTGGGTATCTGTCCTTGACACATTGAAGAAATTGAAGACCGTCCATCCAGGGCATTCTATAATCGGTAACAACTATATCGATTTCATCATTGTCGAGTATCCGCAATCCCTCCGTAGCACTCAGTGCTGTGACAACCTTGAAATTTGAATGAAGAAAACCCCTTTCAATACTCTTCAGAACATTGATCTCATCGTCGACAAAAAGTACCTTCCCAGTCCAGGTTTCTTCTCTTTGTTTATTGACCATCTCCATTCATGCTTCTCCGAAGGATTCTGGATTTAATTGGGAGTCTTACGATGAATGTCGCCCCCTTGCCTGCCTCACTTTCGACGGTTAAATCACCCCCATGTTTATTGACAATGATATCGTAGGATATATTGAGACCAAGACCCGTACCCTGACCGACCTCTTTCGTAGTAAAAAAAGGATCGAATATCCTGTTCACAATATTTTCAGGTATACCGGGGCCATCGTCTGAGATCTCGCAATAAACATCGCTTTTTTGTGCGTACGTCTTAATCCAGATACGGCCCTTTTCCCTACGTTTCATTGATTTGATGGCCTGTGCAGCATTCACTATGATATTCAGTAAAACCTGATTAACCTCATTCCCAATACATTTCACAGACGGGACTTTCGAGAAATGTTTTTCCACTTCCGCTACGTACTTGATTTCGTTTTTGGCCACGATAAGTGTGCTTTCCAGAGCCTCATTGATGTTGTACTGCTCTATTGTACTTGTATTATCGATACGGGAAAAGTTTCTCAAATTTGTGACTATTTCAGTAATACGCTGAATCCCTTCCTTCGATTCGGACACAAGATCATCAATATCGCCCAGTATATAGGCCACCTTTTGCTTTTCCCTGTATTCCCTGATCATGTCAGCCTTATTTTTCAGAGTATCCCTCTTGACCTTCGGTAAACAACTCAGTATCTCTTCACACCGATCAACGTAGCCCTTAATGATATTAATATATGAACGCAAGCTTGTTATGTTGCTGGATATAAAGCCCACCGGATTGTTGAGCTCATGGGCTATACCTGCCGCCAGCTGGCCGATTGAAGCTAATTTTTCCTGCTGTATGAGTTTCGGCTGTGTTTTTTTCATTCGAAGCAATGAGTCAATAAGTTCGACATTTGCCCTGTGGACATCGACCTCATTTCGCACGTTTTTCGTTATGTCCCTGATGATGCTTGCATAACCAACAACTCTTCCATTTTTATCTTTAATTGCACAGGAGGATTGAATGATTGCAATGATTTCCCCACTCTTCTTGACCATTGTTGCCTCAAAATCCTTTACATACCCCTGCTCCTCCATCAACCTTTTCCAGGTTGAATAGTTCTTCAGGCTTTGATAAAGGGGGGTGATATTTTCGAGAGCGAAAAACTCTTCCTTCGAGGAGAACCCAAGCAGATCCACACCTGCACTGTTCACATCGATTAATTCCCCCTGGGGTGTTAATATCAAGACCATATCCTTCAATTCTTGAAAAATAGCCCTGAATGTAATATCCGACTGCAGCGATACGACCCTTTGCAACCTATCCATGTTCTATGCTCCATCTAAAAGTATAAGAGAAATGCTGTACAGTGATCAAAACTATTTACCGACATCTTTTTTTGAATTTCCAACACAATTCGATTAGAATTATTGAAGGGTGCTATGAAAAAAGTCGATTCCATTACAGAAGAAAGAATGGAGAGGGGGATTTTGCCTATGGTTCAGCACAAAGTCCTTTTTGTCGACGACGAAGTGAATGCCCTGTCATCCTTTAAACGTCTCTTTTTTAACAGCAATGACATCGAAGTATTAACCGCAAAGAACAGCGGTGAAGCGCTCAATGTGCTCAATTGCAACGACGTTGACGTAGTGGTATCAGATGTTCGGATGCCCCATTTGAGTGGTAGTGACTTTCTCAAATACATAAAGGATAAATATCCCAGTGTCTTACGTATTTTAATTACAGCATATGCGGATATACCCACAACAATTGACGCCATCAATAGAGGTGAGGTATACCGGTTTCTCACTAAACCGTGGAACGATGACGATCTAAAAACAACCATAAGAAAAGCCCTTGAATATGTAGAGCTAAAAAAACGCAATGAAGAGCTTAGTAAGGTACTTTGGAGTAAGAACAGAGAACTAAATATATTAAACAAAAACCTCGAACGAGAGGTAAAAAAAAGAACTGCACAGATTCAGAAAATAAATAGCAGACTCATTAAAATGAACAATGTGCTCAAACAAAACTTTGAAGAGGTCGTTGTATTGCTTACTGGTATTGTCTCGCTTCTCAATAAGGAATTGTCTGCACATTCCAAGAGAGTTGCAGGGCTCTGCCGAGCCTTATGCAAAGAGATTGGCCTTGATGATGACGAATTAAAGACTATAACGAATGCAGCTTTTCTTCACGATATTGGACTCGCTGGTGCATCAGCTCATATATTCACTGAGGATTTGGAGGAGCTTGACGAAAACAGTAAAAACTTCTACCTTTACCATCCGGTTCTTGGCGAAAAGTTGATCGGATCTGTAAAAACAATGCACAATATTGCGGAGATCGTTCGTTCTCACCACGAGGAGTTCAATGGAACCGGCTTTCCAAAGAAATTAAGAGGCACCCACATACCACTGGGAGCGCAGATTATAAAAATAACTAGCGATTATGACAACTTCATGTTTAAAAAGGGCCTCTCATCTGAAGGGGCATTGAACAAGATCCGTGATGGCTCATACAAATCCTATGATGCGCATCTCATCCACAGCTTTGCAAAAACCGTTACGAAAAGGAGCATACCGGTACACTGCCCAATACGTCGAGTTATGGTGAGAGACTTGCAGATAGGAATGTACCTTATCGACGATATAGTTCTGGAAAATGGAGTGCTCCTCATACCGGGCGGTATCATTATTGATGAGATTCTCAAAAAGAAGCTCACCACATTTACGTCACTGCTGCGGCTCGATAGGATCGTCGAAATCAAGTATCCGAACGAGAGCTGAGATACTGTACCCCATTCTTATTATCCCGCCTATCAATTACAATTTTGTAAACATATTACATAATTTGTCCATTTTATGCTTGAGCTGAAAACATTAAAAATGATAACTGCATCTGTAATTTATTATGTAATAATTAATTATTGTATTCATCTTGTATTTTAATTTCTGGTATGCGCTTTGCTTATCTATAGTACGTTACAGGGGACTCTATATCCTCATTTCAATTTTTATGCATTAAGTGAAATCCTGGGACCTGACGAGGAGGAGAAATAGACATGGATATCCAAATAGAAACATTTGCGACGTGCGACAATTGCGCTCGGTTATTTAGAGAAACTATAAGACGTTACTTCTGTGACCATTGTAACAAGTATTTTTTTATATGTACTGCATGTTCCAACGGGGGTGCACACTGTAGATTCTGTGGGGTTCCGCTGAAAAGGTCTTCTGAGCGACGTAAAAAACTGGTTCTGAAATAGCACTTCCAGAGTTGATTTATCTCTTTTTCTCATGATAACCTTTTCTATCCTTCTCCAAGCATATATCATTAGATTTTTGTTCTGTAAAGAAGACTAAAATATATACTTGACAGGTTCTTCCATACTGTTATCATTAAAATCCTCTAATCTGAACGAAATCGAATGAAAAATTATGCCGCCAATTTACATTTATTGGTGAAAGTAAATTTCTAATAAATGAGACTAAAATGAACGGAAAAAACATCCTTTGGATTATTATTAGCGCAATACTGTTGACTTCATTTATATTGATAGTATCATGCGGAGGAGAGGAAGAAAACGGTGGTGTGGATGAATCCGAATTGCCTGCTGCAGCAAAGACCGTATACCTCACTGCATACCATCCATCCTATGGTGCTGAGCTGTGGAAGAGTGACGGCACAAAAGCCGGTACTGTTCTGGTCAAAGACATAAATACAACACCCAATCCATATACCTCACTAGCTGGTATAGGTGGTGAAGTGCCAATGGGGGATACAATCGGATCAAACCCTAGTAATATGACCCCAATAAATGGAATTCATTTTTTCACAGCCGATGATGGTACCACCGGTTATGAGCTGTGGAAGAGCGATGGAACTGAGGCGGGTACAATGCTTGTCAAGGACATCTACCCTGGAACCGATATAGATGGTTTTCCAAACAACTCCTTTCCAAGTAACCTGGTCAACTTGAACGGCACGCTTTATTTCCAAGCCAACGACGGCATCACCGGTATCGAGCTGTGGAAGAGTGACGGCACTGATGCCGGTACAATACTGGTGAAGGATATCAATAACGGGCTGAATGGTTCATACCCTGCAAACCTGACAGTGATGAACGGCACGCTTTATTTCCAGGCCAACGACGGCATCACCGGCACCGAGCTGTGGAAGAGTGACGGTACCGGCCCAAACACAACGCTGGTGAAGGATATTTATATAGGTGCTAGTTGGCAGGGTTCTTACCCATCCTACCTTACGGTTATGAACGGTACGCTTTATTTCCGGGCTAACGACGGCATCACGGGTACCGAGCTGTGGAAGAGTGACGGTATCGGCCCA
>CAYFYU010000064.1:10627-14868 GCA_964347455.1 uncultured Spirochaetota bacterium
ACCGTATACCTTACTGCATACCATCCATCCTATGGTGCTGAGCTGTGGAAGAGTGACGGTACCGGCCCAAACACAACGCTGGTGAAGGATATCTTTCCCGGGATAAATAGTTCTTACCCATCAAATCTTACCGAGATGAATGGGGTGTTGTGCTTCCAGGCGAATGACGGCAGCAACGGTACCGAACTGTGGAAGAGCGATGGTACCGGGGTGGGAACTGTGCTTCTTAAAGATATCAACCCCGGCGATTCCTATGGTCCAAGCCCGAATCCATTAAGTTCTTATCCTGGTTTATTTACCGAGATAAATAGTACTCTGTTTTTCGTGGCCAGAGACTATACGCATGGTTATGAGTTGTGGAAGAGCGATGGTACCACTGAAGGTACTGCCCTTGTTATTGATATACTCACTGGAGAAACCCAAAACGGACCGCTGAGTTCAAATCCAAGTTATTTTGAGAACGCCGGTGATACCCTGCTCTTTGCAGCAACTGACGAAACGCATGGAAACGAACTGTGGAGGAGCGACGGAACGGGTTCAGGAACGTCAATGGTCAAGGATATCAACGAGGGAGTGGGATCATCATTCGCATTTGGTCGCGATGATTTATAGAATTATTCGCTTGGCATAGGTTGAAATCTAAAATCAACATAGTACAGAATACTAATTGTGATTGGTAAGGAATCCCCGTTGTGCGATCTGTCGAACCTACCACATATTTTACTTTCGATACCAGATCACAGAAGCCATTCGAAAAGCTCCTCTTCCCACTATAACTCTGAATACAATAACAACAAAAATCAAACCTAAGAAATAAATACCAAATGTTATCCAGTAATATATTGAATTCCCGCTCGTATACCCATAGGCGGGAAAGTTCATGGAAATAATGAGGGGTATCGCAAAAATAAAAACAATACCTACTGCATACATGAAATCCGATGCGGCAAGTGTTTTAAATTCAGGATCTATAACCCTGAGAAGAGCTAGGCCCGTGGGAAGAGTACCGGTAAGTGCTCCAAAAAGGAGTATCGTTCGCTGGAAAATATAATCCTCGAACAGCCGGGAAGATAACCATAGCAGCGTTAGGGAGGTTATCAATCCCCCAAGAATCCCCATTATCATAATTGGCATCCAATACTGCGCTACAATTACCAGTGAAATAGCAGCAATAGACGCAGTAACCATGAAATCTACCGATGTTCCTGCAATCCTGTTAAGACGCTGGTTATCCGTTAAAAGATTGATTTTAAAAAGAGCAAATATCCTTTTCACAGCACCTGCCATAAGCGCAGCAAAGATAAAGGAAATTCCCCATAGATTTGTAGCAAGGTCTCTACCCATGGTTCCGGTAAAAGAGAAGATGAAGGTGAGAAGCTTTAACAAAAGAAATGTAATAAGGTAAACCCCGAATACGACAGCGAGGTTGTACGACAATGGATCAATTGCTCCTGACCCGCCAATTAGACTGGAGCCATGGGTGCGGGGCTCTTCATTGTTCAACATACTCCCATTAGAGGACTCTTTTCGGTCGACCTGTATGTATCGACCATTTGACGCATTAATGAACTTTTCATCGACCCAGTTTTTTCTTGCGGCACGGTTTATAATGAATATTCCTGCAAAACAGGCCCACAGGAATCCAATAGTTGCAAAGGTAAGCCCCACATCACTACCACCAGAAAAGCCATACCCCTCCCAACCCTTTCCGATTGCAAAAGCCTGTCCAGGCCCAAGGGCAAATCCGAGTGTAATCATCAGACCAAAACTGGGAAATAGGTCCGGTATTATGGTGGCAATAAATAAGAATGTAATGCCGATACCCAAAAGGCTCTGGATACAATACTGCGAGAGAATGGCCACAACCATTGAAAATATACCTTTGCTTGACGTTTTCCCTGTAGCCCTTCTCAAACTCATGGAAATGAACGAAAGGTTAAGAAGATGAAAAACAAGATTACCGAGCCCCTCTTTATTCAAACCTAAGATTGGAGCGAGAAAGTTATAAAAGGGAAGCAGGATGAAACCGGCAATTATAGAGTTAGGGACAAGGTATTTTTCAAAAAAGGTTATCTGTTTCCTCAGAAATGATGCAACGATAAGGGCAAGAGATACGATGCCCAGATCAATAAATATGGACCAGCTAAATTCCATTAACTCTTTTTTCCGAAGAATGCCTTTACTGGAAGCAGAATACCCACAATAAGTAAGACTAAACCAATCAATTGAAGAGCAAGATAAAATGTATCACCTATAACGATACTAAAGGCTACACCCCAGATCCAGGCGATGCCACCAGCAATTAAGAAACCCCACCAGGCCCACTTCTCCGCCTTACGAAAAGCTGCAAATAAGATAAAAAATCCGGCTATAACCGTGACGAGAGCAAACAATGATGCAGTTCTACTCTGACCCAAAAACGCCTTTAGGTAACCTTCATTTTGAACATCTTTCAGCTCTTCGCCTGTAACGATCTGAAATGAACTGCTCACGAACACTTCAGGAACAATAAGGTTGCCGATGGAATACGCTCCTGCATATGCAAGCATGATAATGAGTATTATAGTTGCAACTTTTACCATAACCTCACCCCCACCCCCTTTTTTTTTACCTTACCCTATTCGGTACTATTATGTCAATAAAATTATTAAAACTATTTTCACTGGTTGCGTTACTAGAGCGGAAAGATATTACCTAGATTTCACAAAATTAATTTATTAACAATGAGAGTTGGGAATTGTAATTTGATTTATGTTTCGAGATCCTCGAATAGGTTAATCATCTTTTGACTTGCCTGTCCCACTTGACCCTGTAGTGATTTTTTGGGGGTTCTAGAACAACATCAGGTTTATCGGGCGTGGGGCCTCCCCCCACATTAAGAATAATCCAGGAGTTTGCCAACTTCATAATACAGGGATTTTCCGGAACCACGACTTTTCCACTTTATTATGCTAAACATTGATCACCTTTTGATAGAAAGTCAACGTCCTCATGGCTGCTGCCAAATAACCTCTCCTCCTCCAAACAACGGTAAGTGATTGCATAATATCAGAGAGCTTTTATCGCAATATCCAAACATTGGTCTGCTACTTCCAAAGTCTGCTCTACATCTTTCTCCGTATGGGAGAAGCAGGTAAACCAGTGATGCCTTGGATGGAAGAAAACACCCCGCTTGATTGTCTCATTAAAAAAGGTGTACATGAGCAACCTGTCTTTATCTGTACCCGGGTCCCCATTCCGGTAAATTTCCTCATACCAAAGGCGTTCATAGTTTTTGGAATCGCCGAAAACGAGAAAAGGCATAGGACTTTCACCCATTATATGGGCGGTAACCTTTTTCTGAGCGACAATAGACCTCAATCCATCGGCAAGCTCTCTCCCGATACACCAGAGATGATTGATTACATCCTTTTTCTCCATCACATCTATAGTTGCTAGAGCCGCAGAGATACCCAATGTGCTGGGAAAATAGGTCGCCGATACAGTGGTCTGAACCACAGCGTCCATTATATCACCTTTCCCGACTACAGCGCTGATGGGATAACCATTCGCAACACCCTTTGATAGAGTTGTCAAATCAGGTGTGACACCGTAGTACTTCTGCGCGCCACCAAGCCCCATACGCGGCCAGGACCTCACTTCGTCAAAAATGAGAACCACATCGTATCGGTCGGCTAGTTCGCGTACTCCTTCAAGGAATCCCTTTTTGGGAATCTCGATCTCAAGTGGCATCATTATGATACATGCGACCTCTCCCCTGTTTTTTTCAAGCAACTCGTTTAGTGAGTCAAGGTCGTTGTAGAAAAAGCTCAATACACTCTCACCAGTGCTCCGTGGAATACCTGCGCCGGGTGTAGAGCAGCTCCAGTCATGCCAACCATGATAACCCCACCGTACGATTTTCTCTCGCCCCGTATACAACCTGGCTATTCTTACCGCAGCCGAAGTTGCGCCGGACCCGGTGTTCACAAACAGTACTTTTTCAGCACAGGGTATGAGTTCTACCAGCTTACGAGCAAGCTCCAGCTGGAGCGGCTGAGTCAGGTTTAGTAGAAACCCCTCTTGCATCTCTTGCATCACCACATTGTCAACCCTCGGATAGGAGTGTCCCAGTACTATCGGGCCGTAGGAGAGCAGCCAGTCGATGTATTCGTTCCCGTCCACGTCAACAATATGCGCTCTTTTTCCTTTCTCCATAAATATTGGGTAATTCTCAGTGAAATTTTTTGGATGACGGGCCT
>CAYFYU010000064.1:14878-16855 GCA_964347455.1 uncultured Spirochaetota bacterium
GTACGTGGCATCTCATTTTACAGCGGCATCTAAATCGCATTCAGAGAAATTTTAATATGATTCTGATGTTCTGTGTATTAGTGAGCAATCTCTTCTCATAGAATACGGGCAGGAAGTACGTTCAGGGCCAAATACATTTCTTTATAGATCCTCAATGTTTTCTTGAAGAGTCTTATTATCAATGTACTCGCCGTGGGACATATAGATCATTCAGTCCTATATTCACCTAAATCAAACTCTTTTTTTCAAAGTACTTGCGATTTGTCCACAAACAAACAATTCCTGTGAGAGAAGGTACAGCCCATAGAAAAATGTCTGCAAATACAGTACTTCGATAGGTTGTCCATCTCTGGAAGGCAAAAACGAGGGGAAAGTAGACGCCTATGGCAAACGCCATCAAACATGCGACAAAACCAAACAACCTTTTTCGGAGCACGCTAATGAAACCCACAATACCAATTGGCAGTGGCCACAACATGTCTGCCATCGCTACACCCCAACTCTCATGCGCCCAAGCGCACTCAACATCGTCACCGGTGACGATATTGAGAATGTTCAATTTTGTCCTCCTTATAAAAATGCCCATAACTCTATAAGAGGTATGGGCACTATCTTAGTAAAATATACTAATATCGCCAATGAGCGTTAATAATTTTTCATTTCCCTTTTCGCATCACTATATACATCTGAGCCTTTAAAATTTTTCTCAATTTCTAAAAAATTTTTTTTTGCCTCACTTATTTTTCCTAAAGCTTTATGCGATTTCCCAATCATAAATATTGCATGTGGCTTATACGCTCCATCACTAAACTCACGAATATACGTCTCGAAGCCCTCAATGGCTTCTTTGTAATTTTGAACAAAATACTGTGCAAAAGAATACTGTAATAAAGCGAACCCGTAATAATAAGTATCTTTATGCTCAATGCTTTTCACAAGATAAATGATCGATTCATCATACTGCAAATTATAGAAAAGAGAAGACCCGAGAATAAAAGTCAATTCTTCATTCTTTTCTCGATATTCAGATCTGTTAGATATTTCACTAAATATTCTAATAACCTCTCCATAATTTCCATTTTCATAGGCAACTTTCCCTTTTTCCAGAAGGCTCAATTCAGGTTCTTCCTCCTCTTCACTATCCAGCCAAAAATCTTCTTCATCCCCTATCTCATTGCCTCGCACCCCGAGAGACTGCGTCTGATCACTTTCCCCTTTAATGTGTCGCAGATGAAGTTCAGAGGCAACGCCTCCAAACCAGTTTAACTTTTTACGTTCATCTAAGTTCCTTACCAGGGACTTTAGATCGACTTTTGAATTCTTCACAATTGTTATATTTTCTCCATGAATACTTATCTCTAATTCGCCATCCCCCCCCGTTCTCGCTATTGACCGATCATTCAACTCCATCCCAACTTTTGCCATAACCCATATCCCGTTTGCCTCTAAGTCAACCTCACACTCACCACTTTTGTAAATGATAATAATTTCACCATGGACCAAGGTTACAATTACACAAAATATAAAAAGATAAATGAAGATCTTCCCTTTCATTTTGTCCTGCACTACTCTTTTATCTTACGAAATACTTTCCCTGATACTTTCCAATTTCTGGTTCTTCACCAAATAGAAGAGCTGTGGAAGGTTTCTTTAGTCCACTCTTAAATGGCAAGAGAGAAGCATAACCGTATTCCTTAAAGAGCTCTTTTAGTCTGGGAGGAGCTTCTGTTTTGCTCATAGTGTCGGTGTTTGGAATTGAATTGATAGCACTCAATACAAGCAGTTTATCTATACCCTCTTCAGACCGAACTATTTCAACATTGAATCGATTATCAGATCCTGCAAAAAAAACAGCCTTACCTTTTCCATTTGGACGCTCAACTATTGCAACTCTGTTAACATCATTTTTTTGCCATTCCTCCACAACATTGAGCAGTTCATCTATGTAGAATTTGTTGTTATAAGCGCTCGTGTTAA
>CAYFYU010000064.1:16865-22871 GCA_964347455.1 uncultured Spirochaetota bacterium
CGAAGTAGATTCTTTCATATCTGGTCTCGTTTCACAGAATAGACATTCCTCGATATCAATCAATGATGTGAAAAGCTTTCTGTTCAAATCAGATGTAGAATTTGTTATCATACGCGCTGGCGTTAAACTTGAGCTTAAATTGTTGACTCGCATAGATCATTTGAATTTCATATTTATCCCCATGCCCAAACTCGTCTCTAACCGCCTGAATTTCCTCCTGATTATGTAGCACACCATCTTCAACACTCATGAGTCGCTTAGACCCCTCTTCTACAACACTATGGAAATAGTCATCAGCCTTTTCTAATACTTCCAACTTCTCGGAATGCTGGCCCAGTTCAGAGGTTATTCCTTTTTTTTCAGATTCCCAAACTTCGAGCTTTTGCTCGTATGGTTCAAGATGTATTTCCATCTGCTCCTTCACTGTTGATTCAAGTTTATCAATTTCAACGTACTTTGGTTCCGAAATAAGCGCCGCAACCGTCTTTGGTATTTTTTCTTCCTGTATCATTTCTGGTACTCGGCTACCTAGAAATCCGGCGATAAATCCCCCAACAACTGAACCAATCACCAGAATTACAATTCCTTTTTTTCCCAATTGCATAGTACCACCCCCCATCGCCAAATAAAATACTACATGTTACCTGGATACCAGGCTCTTAAATGAACAACAATTTAATTTTATAATGAAGAAAGGATAAAACAAAGGGCAACTTAGTTTACCCTCATAAAAGTAAAGCCTCAGATAGTTGAAAATGACATGTTACATACTTTTTAGATTTTTCTCTACAAATTTTTGAACACCTTTCGGTAGTTTATCAAAATTACACAATTAAAACAAGTATATCATATTTTATTTTAAAGTGAAGATTTTATTTGGTAAAATATTTTAGGGGTTATGAAAAGAGAGCTGATAGTTTTATGGGAGCGGATAGCTGTTCATCCGACACAGGCAATTAAAAAAATCATCATGCTACAATATATAAGTACTCTTATCATATATCGCTCCCCATTTAGAGATTAATCATGCTCGTCATAATAATCTTTCATTTCAAGTATAGTACATAATAATTCATATTTCTAATCGCCTACATTTATCGACAAAAATTTATATATTTATGATTCGAATTCTATAATCTTTCTTATTAGACGTCACACAGGCAAACAGACACAGTGATAGCCCTGTAATAAGTTATACGGCCACCATATTACCTTCGATTGATTGGCAAATTCTTGTGGCAGATGATTCCAATAGTAGGAATGCTCTTTTCGTTGCCGACAATCCATTGAAGTAATAGTGTTGCATGTAAATAAATAAACCTGAGTTTTCATTAAATTGTTCCAAATTGTCACAATGTGGAAAATTTTATTTGGTTAGAACTTATTGAAATACCCACTCAAGCCCACAGTCGCGCCAAAGGTTCCGTTTGACTTAGGATCGATGATCAAAACATGATTATAATTCCGTGGAATACAGTATATCTTACCATTTGGAGCTAAAACGCCACCAACCCATTTTAATGTACCTGGCACTACACCAAGAGTACTAAAGTCTGCCGTATTTGTGTTTGGGTCGATGATAAGAACATAGTCGTAATCACGTGGAATACCGTAGATCTTACCGTCCGGGGTTAAAACACCGCCATTCCATTTATCCGTACTATTCGGAACACTGATCGATATATAATCTGCTGTGTTCGTCATAGGGTCGATGATGAGAACATGATCGTAATTCCTGGGAATGCAGTAGATCTTGCCATTTTGGGCCAGGACTCCCCCAACCCATTTAGTACCACTAGTAGGAACGCCAATGGTTGAATAGTCGACTGTATTCGTCTCAGGATCGATAATCAACACATGGTCATAATCCCAGGGGATACCATAGATTTTACCGTTGGGAGCCAGCACACCTCCATACCATTTGGCTGCACCACTCGGGACAGAAATGGTTGTATCATCGATCGTGTTTGTTACCGGATCGATAATCAAAACACTCGTGGCATCACATGGTATGGCGTAGATTTTACCATTGGGAGCCAACACTCCGCTATGCCATTTTTTTGAACCGGTAAGACCGCTGATGGTTGTATTGTCATATGTATTTGTCTCAGGATCAATGATCAGAACGCTGTCGGATTGCCAAGGAATGCAGTAGATCTTATCATTAGGGGCTAGCACTCCACCCAGCCATTTTTCAGTTGTTGCAGGCAGACCTGTAATGGTAGTTTCATTGGCAATGTTTGTTATAGGATCGATAATCAGAACACTTGTGGAGTTCCATGGTATTCCATAGATCTTGCCATTTGGTGCCAGAACTCCGCCATACCATTTTCCTATATTTGACGATGTAAGAATGGCGTTGGAGTCTACTGTAGGTGGTCCCGAAACACCCAAAGAGACTTGATCGTCTAAATAATCCTGTACTAAACCCCAGTTCTCCGGTTGCATGATCGCACCTGGATCCGGACCTGTGAAATCTATCGAGTTCGGACTGCTCACCAGATTTCCCGTCAAGTCAGTAACATTGTTTACTGTTAACGTGTAGGTTATCGCCTCCGATTGTGGATCAGTTTGCAGTGTCACTCTGTTCCAGTTCACCCCGTCGCGTACAGCAGCAACTACGCCCAACCCCGGTACGATGCTGTAATTGCCTTCATTCTCAGCTGATGTTTGTTCAACTTCCTCGGAGAAGTATACAACCACCTCGATGTAATCCATGGAGATCCCGCTCTGTATTGTGGGTGAAACATCACCGTCGAAGGATGCGGAATCTGGAGAAATCACCCCAGAGACACTCAGCGTATAGTTGACATCAGCCTGAGGGGAGGTTGTCAGATCGACCACCGAATAATCAGCCCCATCTCGAAGCGCACCAAGTACCGTTAGCCCCGGTATAATGTAGTTACCCAAAAACTCAGCGTCTGGAAGCGCCACATCATTCGTGAAGAATACCCGCACACTTGAGTTCGAAATCGCCTGTACAAACGATATCGACGTCCCCTCACCCGTAAAAGACACCCTGTTTTCCGGAGGTCCCAGTATCGGATTCAAAGCAAGATCCGTCACAGCCGTGCTGACCTCAACGTAATACAGACTTTTTGAAAACAACCCCGCTATATCAATTCGAACCTTCGATTGATCTGCCAGTCGAAAGACACCGCTTACCGTCTCAGGAATACCCACATCGTCCTCTATGATATAGTTCAGCACATTCTCCGCAGAAAACTGTTCCACCGGCTCCGAAAATTGCACCTCTAGCTCATCACTATCCACCAATACCGCTGACACTACATCCGGTGGCGTCATGTCTATAGGATCCGTCCCAACGAAATCCTTTGAGTTGGGACTGATAACCGGATTCCCTGTCAGATCCTTTACCCCCTTGACAGTCAGTGTGTAGGTCACCGCACCTGATTGCGAACCAGTAAATAGAATCACCTTCGTCCAATCAGCTGTATCCCTCATTGCAGAAATTATTGGTATACCTGGATTAATAATGTAATTGTCTGTATTTTCTGCAGTTGTGAAATCAACATCCTCAGAGAAATATATCACCACTTCAGTATGGCCGAAAGAGCTGGCACTTACAATCGTAGGAGGTATGTCACCGTGAAAAATAAGCGAGTTCTGGTTTTCGAGTTCATTTTCATCTATGTCTAATACACTAAAAACCGTCAGTCTGTAAATGATATACTGTTGCGGAAAGGTTACAAGATCAACGACGTTACTTTCATATTTATTTACCTTCGCACTGACGATCGTTAGTCCTGGTATTAAATAGTTATCAACTATTTCAGCGCTTGTCACCTCAACCTCATGGTTAAAAACTACACGCACATTTGAATTCGAAACTGCCTGAACATCAACCAATTCGAAAGGATCAAGTTCATCAATTTGATTTTCCTTTTTACTTACAAACTCGAAGACGTCGACGCGTGATATACAAGAGGTGAGGATGAGAACTGTCGTTATTATTATAAATACTAGACTAGAAATGGTTCTTTTTGCCTGTTCCACTAATCCTTGCTCTCCAAGTTTTAAAGCAGTGCAAGAACTTAGCAACAGTAAAATTGAGTAGAACCGTTGATGTAAACCTCTAAACCTTAATTATTAATATATCTCAATAGCGCCAGAATACAGAGAAAAAATATATTAAAATATAACTATGTAAATATTGATTACAATAATGTTATAAAAATTGTAATATTACTGTATAAAAAAATATATATTTTTTCGATTAAACGGTTTCCCAATATTTTCCTATTTGAGGCACATACGATTTTTATCCAAATAAAAATCCCTTATCTCTTAAAGAGCTAAGGGATTTTTTCTGCTCTATACAGGATCGAACGAACGACATGCCTTCGGCATTCAGGAAACCGATGCACCTCGTAGACGCGGCTGTACTCCTTCAATACATGGTAATACTTAATTTTATCAATAAGCATAACCGAGTTTCCACTATATCGTCACAATAGTGTTACAGTTATCTCAGCAACAGAGGATTTGACTCAGTGTGTTGCCAGAAAAGCTCCTCTCATAAGTATACTCGTATTGAATGCTGATCCCCCTTCGAGAATGAAAGGAAAATGCCTCCTGATTTTCAATTCCTCTCACCGATTTGAAAAATGAAATGATTAGGATAAGGACTGCCTGTCACTATTTATAACGATAACCTGTAAAACTATTGGGTATCTCTATTCTGGACAAAATATCCTGGTTCGGGTAACATGTTTACAAGAAGGCTTACGTTTTCCTTCGGTATGAGAACTGATTGATAAATAATGGACAAATCAGGGGCTTTTCACGGCGAGCTTAGCTAAAACCGACGAATCACGACTTATGAAAATCACTATCAATGATGATGATAAGAGAAATTGGGATGAAGCCTGAGATCCATGATGTCGCAAGGATGATAGATATCAGCGCTGTTCAAACCCATGATGGGGAGGATCAGGTCAGGGAGATGGTAAAATATGCTCGGGAATATAAGTTCAAGGCCATCCATGTTCTTCCCTGCTGGGTGGAACTATTAAGCGATCTCCTCCGTGATAATCCACTCACTCTGACCGGATCTTCTGTTGGATATCCCTCAGGGGGGCAGAAAAAAGAGGTGAAGTTGTTTGAAGTGAAACAGCTTATAATGGACGGTGTTCAAGAGGTAGACATGATGATGAACGTAGGGAAGCTGCGTTCAGCTGATTACAACTACGTTGAGGAGGAAATCAGGGCAGTTGTGGATGCTGCAGGAGATATAGAGGTAAAGGTTATTCTTGAGACCTCTTATCTAACAGATGAAGAAATCAAAAAGGCGTGTGAATTGTCCATAAAGGGAGGAGCGGCGTACGTTAAAACCTCAACCGGATGGACTCTCGAGGGAACCACGATGAGGATCGTTTTCTTAATCACTTCCTTTGTCAAGGATGCGATAAAAGTCAAAGCTGCAGGGGGGATTCGAGACCTGTATACCCTGTTAAAAATGTACGAAATGGGCGTCTCGCGCTTTGGTGTAAACTTAAATTCTGGCATAAAGATAGTGGATGAATACAGGAATCCGTCCCAATAATTTTTAAATTGAAACATACTTTTGCTGGTGCCGGTTTTAAACCCCTATTATTTTGCAGTAACTACCGATCATCACGAGGTGTAAAAAATACTAGAATGCCTGGAACCAACCAAAGCTCCACCGTGCGATAAGGATATACTGAAGACCTCCTGATTATCATTACCTTATATATCAATGTAAAGAAGTAATACTCAGGGGTGAGGCGTGCCTATCCCTTTTTCAGGAATATACTGTTTATCTATGAGAAATCTCTATTCTGAACAAAATATCCTGTCCTGGATAACATGTTTACAACCAGGTTGACGTTGCCATTGGTAAGAGTAGTCTGAAAAAATGATGATCAAATCTTGGACTTTTTGCAACGAACTTATCTAAACTCGAAGAATGACAAACAATAAAAGTGACCTACCCCCCAAAAACTGGTCCAGATGTTATGTTAG
>CAYFYU010000065.1:0-13047 GCA_964347455.1 uncultured Spirochaetota bacterium
CATCTTCCGTCTCTCAATGTAGATATCCTCTATTTTTTCATCAGGCCGCAAGGTCTTTTCAACGATGCTGTTTTTCTTGAAATGCCTTATTTTCGTTTTTACAAACGCCCCGCCTTTACCGGGCTTTACATGCTGATAGCTCAATACGGCATAGAGATCTCCGTCCAGTTTGATTATCATGCCTCGTCTCAAGTCATTCGCAGTTATCAAATTACCACCTCTCCTAAATTTATCCTTTAGTTTATTGACGGTATTCTAAATTGTCAAATTATTAATTGTTCGAGCTCGTACTCCATGGCGCCGAGCCCCATGCGCACTGCATGTTCGAACTGTGTATTAAAATTGATATGCGGATAAGCTACCTCCCGAATACTCTTTCCACTAACCGATCTGAAAATGTCACAGGATGCCTTATCAACTGCCAGAATATTATGCCCGGCAATTATTCCAATATCATCCGAAACAAGGTTGCCGCCAAGACCGCAGTCGCAATCCCTCGTAATATTAATTAAAAAATTCATGAAGAATACCCTGTTATTTACCATCTTCAGTATTCCAGTGGAATACTCAACCATCATTTCCTGGAGGCTGCTACTGTCCCTTCCCCAATCAAACCGAACTGCGCCGTACGTACATACTGCAAGGCACTCACCGCACCCGATACAATTCTCCTTTAGAATAAAAGCTTTTCCGTCTACCAACTCTATAGTATCCTGAGGACACCACTTCAGGCATACACCGCAGGCTGTGCATTTATCGCTGTTTATTTCAGGTGACATAACAGAATGTTGTGCGAGCTTTCCCTTTCGTGACGCAAGTCCCATGCCAATATTTTTAAAGGCGCCGCCGAACCCAGCAATCATATGACCCTTAAAATGACTCAAAACCATTAATCCCTGAGCTCTTGACACCTCCCGAGCAATACGTACCTGTGAAAAATGCTTCCCCTGTATATCGACAAGCAGCTCAGCATCCCCGAACAGTCCATCCGCCATGATAAGAGGAACACCGATTTTCTCAAAACCGAAACCATGCTCGAATGCGAGTTCCATATGGTCGATCGAATTCGATCGTTTACCCCTGTAAAGGGTGGAAGTCTCAGTTAAAAAAGGGATCGCTCCTCCCTGCTTCAGCTTATCAACTACCGCCTTGACGAGAAGGGGGTGCAGGTGAGTCTTATTGCCCCTCTCTCCGAAATGGGTTTTTACCCCAACATAAACTCCTCTCTGAAATTGGCTGCCCGCATTACTCTTGTCAAAAAGAATTTTCAACTTACCTGAAATGGAAGATGGATCCTCCCTGTGGGAAAGGGGAAGAAAGTAAACTTTGTCGTCCATGAGTGAAAACCCCTGTTACAAATTCAATCCTAATTAGTCATTGAGCGTTATTCCAATTCAGACTATAATATATGCATGCACAGGTTGTTCATCTACCTCATTCTTGCCTGTATCTCATTCACAGTACTGGAAGCTGAAGAAATTGCAACTATAAGAGACCTGAGCTATGTCGACACTCAGTATAACATCCTCTATCAATCCACGATCGCATCTAAAAACCGAATACTGAAAAAAATACGGAAAGAAAAGTACAGCGTTCCACGGATCTTTCGTTACACCCTAAAAAAGGGTGAGGATATATGGACGCTGATCGCAAAGACCAGTCTCAACATCGATACTATCGCAACGTTGAATAGACTTGATTTCATCGGCATGCTGAGGGAAGGGAGCGAGGTTTATCTTTCAGATACGCTGGGCATCTTCCTGCCCAGGGACAAACATGACGAACTGGAAATTATAGATAAGTACCCCGTTCGGGAGGAGGAAATTCTCTCGGTTTCTGACCCACTGAATAGTGAGGACACCCTTTTCTTCGTACCGGAAGTACAGCTCTCCTTTCTCGAGCGTACCTATATTACGGGTGTGGTGTTCTATGCTCCACTGATGGGTATCGAAACTTCGAAATTCGGTCCTCGGGTGGATCCCTTTATAAATGAACTGGCCTTTCATGGAGGCGTTGACATAACGGCTGATGAGGGGAAAAATGTGCACGCTGCTCGTTGGGGTACAGTTATTTACGTCGGAGAGCAGGGCGGATACGGCAACCTTATCATAATTGCCCATCAACTCGGATACCATTCCTTGTACGGGCACCTTGAAGAAATACTGGTGGAGCTTGAGGAAAATGTGGAATCAGGCCAGGTTATCGGTACCGTTGGCAAAACCGGCAGAACAACAGGCCCGCATCTTCACTTTGAGATACGACGCTTTGATGATAATCTCAATCCAGATAATATTCCCTTCTTTTTAATACACAAATAGATCCTCAATTATTCTGTAAAGACCTCAGGATAGAACATGCGTGCAAGTTGCTCTACACCGTATGCGAATCTGAATGTGGGGCTCGATACGATTTTTTCATCGATACAGTATACTTTATCCTCTCTTATGGCTTTGATGACATGAAATCCGGGTCTTTTCTTAATTGCATCAGGTGATATTCCTGGATTCATCCTTCCCTTCTGTGCGACGTATACATCTATTTCATTCGCCTTTTGGAGGAGACGTTCCGTTCCGTATGACGCTATGCTCGTACCCTTGTGAAGCGGAGCCGCATCTCCTGCAATATTCAATCCCCCTGCAAAATGAATAGCCGTTGCTGCCATTGAGTCGTGCGTAATAGTGCGATAGTTATTTCCGGTAGATTCAAAGTATACACGAACCTTCCCATCGAGAGGTTCGATTTTTTTTCTTATCTTTTCAATGGACAGATGAAACTGCTTGAGCAATTCCTCCGCGTACACCTCCCTGCCGGTCAGTTGCGCTAGCCGCCGTATATAACCATCGAATTCTTCAAAGCGTTCCGGATACAGACAGACGACGTTAATCCCTGCATTCTGAAGGGCAAGAACGAAGTTGGGGCTGCTCTTCATTATAAAGGGTCGTATCAATACCAGATCAGGGTCCGCGGCGATTACCTTTTCCGGATCGGATCGGTAATCAAAAACTTTTTTCTCCATCACCTCAGGAGGGTAATCATCCGCCCTGCCGACACCGATTATCTCCTCATTAAGGCCGAGGGAGTACAGATTCTCTGTATGCGCTGAGTAGAGGGATATAATACGGCTGGCTGGTTTTTCCATTGAAACCGAATATCCGCAGTCATCGATAAAGAGGACAGCCAGTTCTGCGCCCGATCCATTACCAACCTTCGCCGCCAACAACTGGCGATGTACGCTGAGTATGAGGATGAACAGAAGAATGGCATAACAGAATAACAGCTCTTTTCTACCAGGGTTTATCTTCAATGACAGAATCCTTGACGGGACCTTCGGCCCTTTCTAGGAGATAGTTTTGCTCATTTGTTTATCGCATCTTTGACATGTTGCACAAAGATATCATGATAACGGGGATTTTCACCAAGTCCGTGGAGGTAAACATGAACCCTGAAACCTTCTCCTATGAGTATGTTCTTCCATGAATCATTTTCATCACCAGCCATATCGTTCTTTGCGTGGTCTCCTGCGACGATTAAAAAAGGCATGAGAGTTACCTCTTCGATTCCCCTGTTTTTGAGCGCACGAATTACGTCACTGAGTGAAGGGTATCCTTCCACAGTACCGACGAAAACGTGCAACCCCTCTTCATAAAGCATGTGCTGCAAAGCCGGATAGGCAGCATTTGCAGGATGATGCGTGCCATGGCCCATGAGAACTACGGCCTGCCTCTCCGAGAGTGATGGAAGCTGATAACGCAGAGCATCGATGGCCAACCTGTAATCCTGTGTATCCGATAAAACCGGCATCCCCAGTTTCAGACTTCTGAAATGTGTTTTGAACCTGTTGACATCCATAACCAGCTCATGAAACTCGGAGCCGTTTAATATATGTGTGGATTGAACGATAACCTCCGAAAATCCGTCCTTCGCCATCCTTTCCAGTGCCGTTTTCGGATCGTCCACTATAATACCGTCCCTCTCCCTGAGAATCTTCCTGATGATAGCTGAGGTAAAAGCCCTTCGCACCTCATAGGTGGGAAAAGTAGAGGAGATTTTTTTCTCAATCAGGTCGAGTGTGAGCGCCCGCGTATCCCCATGGCTCGTTCCAAAACTTACAACGAGAATCCCCTTTTTACCATTCCGGTTATTTTTCATTTCTGTATTCTCTCCCAGTATTTCACAAACCCCTCCTAGAATAAATATAGAAAATATCAAAAGAGAAATCAGTTTACTTCTCATCCATAAACCTCCTCCCATTTTACTGCAAAGTAGGCAGCCGTTTTTAATCATGATACGTTCTGGGGAGCACAACAAGCCCCCTTTCGCCAACCTGCTCCACCTGTATTCTGAAAAGAGCGTTGATAAATTCGGGTGTCATGACCCTTTGGGTACTTCCGAAACGTACGATTCTACCTCCGTCAAGCGCAATGACCTGATCGCTGAATATCGAAGCCATATGCAGATCATGCATGATGGCAACAACTGTGAGTCCCCTGGTGTATACCAGCTCCTTTACCATTGAAAGGAACTTGACCATGTAATGGATATCCATAGAGGAAAAGGCCTCATCCAGAAGCAGAAGCTTAGGGGTTTGTGCTAGTGCTTTGGCAAGGATAACCCGCTGCTTCTCCCCTCCGCTCAGCTCGGTTACAAGCTTGTCGGCAAAGGGGAGAGTTTCTGTGCTTTCCATACAGCGGTGAACTATTTCCAGGTCCTCAGGTGTTGGTTTTTCCATACGATTTTTAAACGGGGTTCTCCCCATCATTACGACCTCGAGGCAGGTGAAGGGAAAACGTATCTGTACATCCTGTGGTACAACTGCTATCTGCCTTCCCAATTCCCCAGATTCGTAGGTTGATAGATTGCGATTTTGAAATACGATTTCTCCCCTACGGGGTTTTAAAAATCCGCTGAGAAGATGCATCATAGTTGTCTTTCCAGCTCCATTCGGGCCGATGATCGCCCAGAAGGTCTTTTCTTGGATCGCTACATTCAGGTCACTGAGGACCCTCTGGGTACCGTAGGAAAAATCGACATCTGTAATTTTGTACAATTTCGTAACCTCGATCATTGCAACGTGCGATTTCTTTTAACGAAAAGGTAGATAAAAAACGGCCCTCCGAGCAGAGTTGTCAGAACCCCAACCGGCACCTCAACATTAAGAATCACCCGGGCACCCGTATCGGCAATGAGAAGCAGCAGGGCGCCCAGCAAGGCAGACATTGGAACCAGTATTCGGTTGTCAGAACCGACGGCAAGACGAAGCATATGCGGTACGACGAGACCAACAAATCCGATGATACCACTTACCGAAACACAGGCGGCCGTTATCAATGAGCCGCTTATGAGGAATATTCTCCTGAGTTTTTGAGCTTCTATACCGAGGGATTTTGATTCCCTGTCCCCCATGCTGAGTATGTTAAGGTCCCTGGCAAAATAGATACAGACTGCCGAACCCACAGCAACCACCGGCAAGCTTACAAGAACATGTCTCCAGTTTCGTGCAGCAAGACTCCCCAGTAGCCAGGTTACGATTGCGCCCACCTTTTCACCCGAAGCACTTTTTAAAAAGGAAACTGCCGCATAGAGAATCGAACTAACGATAATGCCTGCCAGTACCATATTTATGGGGCTGAGATAGTTGTTGACCCGTGCAATAGACATCACGAGCAGGAGCGTGAGAAATGCTCCGGCAAATGCAAAGAGAGTCACCGGAAGATTCAATCCTGCAATAAAGAGGTTGAGATATATCGCAATGGACGCGCCAAACGCAGCTCCGCTTGAAATACCCATGGTATAGGAATCGGCAAGTGGATTCATGAGTAATGACTGAAAGACCGCACCAGTTAGGGCTAAACCTCCTCCAACGACAATGGCAGTTATTATCCTCGGAAGACGGATTTCCCAGATTATAGCTTGATGCGAAGGAGATACAGGGGATAGGATTTTCGCAGCGCCAGCTATATTCCCGGCAAGAACGCGCAGTATGGACCCGACAGCTATATCGGCCTTTCCTGCACCAAGGGAAAAGAGAAGCGTAAGTGCAAGACCAAACCCGATGAGCGCCCCGGTTTTTAGCGCCTTACTTCTTTTTTTCTTTAAGAGATCTTCCAGTTTCATATCAAATAAAAAGCTCCCCTGAAGGGGAGCTTCAAAAGGTCAACGTTGCTTAAAAATGCGACCGTTCCTGGCCGTTAACTTTCCCTCCGAAAGACGGACAGGAGCACCAGGCAGGTTTTCTGGCTAAGCTTCTCTTTACTCCCTGCCCCTTCCCAGATTTCTCCAGTGGGTTACATTACAGAGTGCAGGTTTCATCCACATTACAGAAGCGGGGGCTGCAGCGGACTCACACCGCTTTCCCTTACACCTGGTACCATGATTTGAAAAAGAACATGTTTCGAAAAAGATATGATGGGGTCGAGATTTTGTCAACCCCATTGTTTTGGGACAATCGGAAGATATCCCTTGACAGCCTAAAATTTTTATTGTTAGATTTATGAACAACCCTTTTTCAGGAGAGCGGAATGCGGTTGAGCCGCAGCGGTCCCGCCACTGTATCCGGGGATGAAAGCAGCAGAGTGCCATTACTTTTCGCATGGGTATAAAAAATTCCGCTGATCTTTAAAGAAAGGTGAGAAGGCGCTGCAAGTAAGCTGATCCGGAAGCCAGGAGACCCTCCTGAAAATGAAACCTTCGAGGAGAGGGAGTGGTAAAAAGAAGCGCTCTTACTTGTTTCCATTCTGAGACCTCACCTTTTATCACCCCCTTAACAGGACTTACAGCCCTTTGAAACGTATGAAGATGCTATCGCAAAATCACCGCTCAGGGAGAATTTTCCTTGCTGCGCACATGCTTACAGGCAAGATCATACCCCTCAGGGTTAGAGATTATTGGCAGTGATCTAAAATATTTCATAAACAGGATCGATGGGTGCACAAGATACGTATAGGAACGAGAGGAAGCAAACTCGCCTTAATTCAGGCAGATTTTATACAGAGCTTGCTCAATCAACAGGGAATGCAGTCCAGTATAGAGGTGATAAAGACAACGGGAGATATTGATAGGTCAAGCCCATTCACAGAGATGAAAGAATCATCTCTCTTTACAAAGGAGATCGAGCATGCACTCCTCCATAAAGAGGTTGATATCGCCGTTCATTCATTAAAGGATCTCTCCTCCTCTTTTCCAGAAGGACTGGATATTGCTGCATACACAGGACCGAGATCAAGAGGTGATGCATTTGTGAGTCTGAAGTATAAAAGCTTAAATGACGTTCCTGCTGGCAGCTCTATAGGAACCTCTAGTCCGAGAAGGCAGGCCTGTTTAATGAGTTTTAGTAATAAGGTGCGAGTGAAACCGATACGGGGAAATGTCCCAACCCGTCTAAAAAAATTGGAACGGGGAGAATACGACGCAATTCTTCTTGCAGCAGCCGGCCTGGAGAGACTCGGGCTGGAAGAAACCATAAGAGAGTATTTGCCGGTCAATCACTTCGTACCCTCTTCAGGACAGGGTATACTGGCAGTACAGTGCAGAGAGGGTGACAGTTCACAGTACAGTTTTCTCGATAATACAGATCTTCGAGAAACGGCAGAGATAGAGTTTAGCTGCATGAGATACTTGAATGTTGGATGCTCAAAACCAGTTGGAATACACGCAAAGAAGAACGATGGGAACAAAGCTCGGGGTAAATTTATTCTGTACATTTTCATTTCGGACAGTGAGTTCAGTTTTTTCTATAACAGGGATTTTACACTGAACCAAAAGGGAGAAGTTCAAGGTATTGTAGATCAGATAAAGGAGGAGATTGAATCCATCACCGGGCGGACATTCGGCCTTTGAGAGCACCTGCGGCACTTGACAGCACCTACGGCACTTGACAGCACCTGCGGTCTATGATCTACCCCCGGTGTGTGAAAAAGTGATGTTGAAAAATGGATTGATGATTGCAGCCGTTCGGAGTGGCAGTGGAAAGACTACGTTGACTCTCGCACTTTTAAGAGAGCTAAAAAGGCGAGGATTGAGGGTAAGACCCTTCAAAGCAGGCCCCGATTACCTCGATGGTACTTATCATAAATTGGCATCTGGCGCGGAGTCCTACAATCTCGACAGCTGGATCATGGGTAAAGACTATCTGTTCTCTCATTTTATAGAAACCACTAGGGACTACGACATCGCAGTCGTCGAAGGCGTCATGGGTCTCTTCGACGGATATGAGGGCTCAACACGCGGTTCCTCAGCGGAACTGGCCCAAATACTCGGTATTCCTGTAATTCTCGTTGTAGACTGCTGTGGTTTTTCTGGAAGTATAGCGCCCCTTGTATACGGTTTCACACACTTCAACCAGGAAGTCTCTGTCGCTGGAATTATTCTCAATAACGTGGCAAGCATCAATCACCTGAACTATCTCACCTCATCATTGAAGGAGCAGGCCGTTCCTGTTTTGGGATGGATATTTCGTGATGAATCTCTCACTCTCGAACACCGGCATCTCGGTCTCATAACTGCGTCTTCCCTTCCTCTTGATGATGCAAAAATAAACAAGCTCAGTAAAAGGGTAATGAAACATATCGACATCGATAAGGTTCTCGGGATATCGGAGAAGCAACGTACAATCAGCTCCCCAAGGGATATAGATCAGGATGAACCCGCAGTGAAAGCTCATCGATGCAGAATTGGTGTCGCAAACGATAACGCCTTTCACTTTTACTATGCTGCAAATCTCGACCTCCTTAAAAAATATGGAGCGGATATCGTTTTTTTCTCTCCCCTAGTGGATAAAAAACTCCCTGAAAATATCGATGCCCTCTACATAGGCGGAGGATATCCGGAATCAAACGCGCTCGCTCTCTCCGCTAACAGGGCTATGATCGGACAGGTAAAGGATTTTGCCCAGAAGGGAGGGATAATATACGCTGAATGCGGCGGTCTCATATATCTCGGGGAATCCATTGATGACGGTACCCGAAACCACGCCCTGTGCGGGATACTAAACCTAAACTTTCGCATGCTCGAGAGCAGAAAAATGCTGGGCTATGCAGAAATCTCTCTTACGCAGGATACGGTTATCGGTAAAAAGGGATACACTGCTCGTGGTCATGAGTTTCACTATTCGGAAATAATTCAAAATAAAAAGGGGGAAACTCCAGGTTTGCAGGAAGTGTATTCGATCCGATCGCGCACCGGCGGTCTTACGCGCAGGGAGGGATACACCTACAAAAATGTTCTTGCAAGCTACGTTCACCTCCACTTTGGTTCAAATGAACGGTTTGCCGAACAGTTTGTAGAAAATTGTACGAGACGCAAATCCTAAAAATTAGGAAAAAATAGATGAAAGATGGGATCCTGATTACCAGTGAAAGAACCTTACTGAACGAGGAGGTCAAAAGGATTATCGAGCTGCTCTCGATGCGCCTCGACGAACTTGCTATTACGTACAGTGCAATAGGGAACGATGAACAGCTCGAAACGGCTTTGGTCGTGCTGAACACCGTTGAACGTATCTTCATACAACCGTTGGAGATATACTGCGATGAGCGTAAGCTGGAGGATTTAAAGCATACGATTTTTTCCAGATTGAAAGAAAAGGTTGATGTGTTTTTTATGGATCCCCTTCTGCATGAGATGGGAATTATCGACATACTGGAGGACAGGATAAGGAGAAATATCCTTTCAAACGATAAGTATCGAGACGTGCCACCCAGCAAGATTCAGGAGAAAAGTTTTAGGGTGATCGAAAGGGGGCTTTCCCTCTTCAAAGGAGAAGAAGAGAAGAGACGGATTGTCATAAGGGCAATTCACGCAACAGCAGATTTTTCTATTGCGGATCACTTTTACTTCTCAAAGGATGCTGTGGCAAAGGGCAAAGAGGCAATCGAAGAAAAAAGGCCTATTATCACCGATGTCAACATGATCGCAGCGGGTATTGGAAACCTTTTTCGTGACAGGGTTCTGTGTGCCGTTGCCGATGAGAAAACGAAAAGGTATGCAGCTGAGAAAAGACTGACCAGGAGTGCTGCCGGGTTTGAGTTGCTAAAAGACCAATTTAATGGAGCGATAGCGGTCGTGGGAAATGCTCCAACCGCCCTTGTGCATCTCCTTCGTATGATTTCCAGAGATGGAATTAATCCCGCCCTCATTATCGGGGTACCGGTGGGTTTTGTAGGTGCGGCAGAATCAAAGGAGCTTCTGATACATTCGGGACGTTCCTGTATCTCTCTGCGTGGCAACAGGGGGGGAAGCACGATCGCCACGGCAATTGTCAATGCACTGGGAAATCTATGAAAAGACTGAGAACCGGATACACCACGGGTGCCTGTGCTGCAGCAGCATCTAAGGGAAGCGCGATGATGCTGAGAGAACAGCAAAGGATAGGGTCCATACATATTGACCTGCCGGGAGAGAAGGGGGTGTTTTTCAAGTTACACAATGCAATCTTTAATAAACGCAACGCACAATGCTCAGTTCAGAAAGACGCGGGTGATGATCCCGATGTAACAAACGGGCTCCATATATTTTCAAAGGTAGAGCTCTCAGGAGAAAAGGGCATCATCATTACTGGCGGTAAAGGTGTGGGGAGAGTTACGAAGCCAGGGTTGGGATCACCGGTCGGAGAATTTGCGATCAACCCTGTGCCGAGAAAAATGATCGATGAAGCGGTGAGACCCTTCTACAGTGGCGGAATAAAGGTAACTATATCGATACCTGGAGGAGAAAAAATAGCAAAAAAAACCTTCAATGAAAAGCTTGGTATAATGGGCGGCATCTCAATAATTGGAACGACAGGTATAGTGAAACCTTTTTCCGTATCGGCTCTGAAAACATCGATAATTATGGAACTTGAGGTGGTCAGGGCTTCGGGAATCGAGATGGTAATCCTCGTTCCGGGAAATATTGGAAAGGCCGCAGTCCTCGCACACTATAGGATTGAGCGAGATTCAATTGTCATGATCAGTAACTATATCGGTGAAATGCTCAAAGAATCCTCAAAGAGATTCAAAAATATCGTACTTGCAGGACATCCGGGAAAGCTCGTCAAGACTCTGCAGGGGGATTTCTATACCCATTCGAAGAGTTCCCGTTCTGCCCTTCCCCTTGTTAAAAGTAGAGTGCGTGCATTATGGCACACAGGGCATGAAAAACCGAATATCGAAGAGATAACAACAGTAGAGGGTGTCATATACGCACTTGAAGCTTCGGAGCGAGTGGGACTGTTCAATCAATTGGCAAATGAGATTGAGCATGAAGCCAATGGGTACCTTGGCCATCAATCACGGGTCGGCGTTGTTCTCGTCGATATGCACAGTGGTATTATCGGGAAAGGAAAGCAGATCAGCATATGGGAGGCAGGCGAATGCCTCAGGTCAACATCATAGGCTGCGGTCCCGGGAGAAAATCGCTTCTCACCGGTGAAGCTCTCCAAGCGGCCTACGGATCAGAAATACTCTATGGGACAAAGAGGCTGCTCGATCTCTTCAAGGACTTTTCCGGGAGATTGGTTGAGATAAAGAGTAATTACACTACAGTTATTGACGAAATTAGGCGAAGCTTTCGAAAAAGCAAGATCTCGGTTCTGGTTACAGGAGATGGAGGATTCCATTCCTTCGCTTCCCTGGTAAGAGACCGGATAGGAGTGAACAACTGTAGATTTTATTCGGGAATCAGCTCAATACAGTATGCATTCAATCGATTAGGCATCTCCTGGGAGGATGCAGTTTTCCTGAGCAGCCATGGAGAAGATATTCCCGACAGGGAGAGTATAGTAAGAGATAATCCAAAAATAGGGATAATTACCGGAGGTGAGGATGGAGTCAAGAAACTCCTGAAAGGCATGCCAAGATCACTTTTTAAAAATCGAAGGATATTTACACTGGAAAACCTCTCATACGGTAATGAGCGGATAGGTGAAATTACCCTTGATGAAGGACTGGAGGGCAAGTTTTCTTCACTCACAATCATAATCATTATGAAAGAGGAATCACATGAATAGGGGAATAATATATGGTGTTGGTATTGGGCCCGGAGATCCCAAGCTCCTCACCCTCAGAGCGTTGAGTTTACTCAAGGACGAGAGGATTATCATTATGCCAAAACCACGGGGCAAAGACGAGAGCCTTGCACTCCGGATTGTTATGGAACATATACCACCTGACAAGGAGATCATATACATTGAATACCCGATGAGCAGGGATAAAGAGATACTTAAAGCACACTGGAGGGGTCTTGCCGAAGAGATACTTGCTTATTTGGACCATGGGGAAAATGTGGTTTATGTCACCCTCGGTGATCCCTTTGTGTACAGCACCTATATATATCTAATTCGGGCATTGAGAGAAATCTCGAGCGATATAGAGGTTCAGACAGTGCCGGGGATAAGCTCATATTCGCTTGCCGCAAGCATTGCAAATGTTCCCCTCTGCGAGCATGATGAGGAACTCATCCTTTATCCCGCGAGCAATGATCTGGAAGGGCTAAAAAATATTCTGGATTCCTTCCGGAGTATTGTCATTATGAAGATTGGAAAGCGGCTGTCTCATGTCATCGATATTCTCAGGGAAAAAAATCTCCTCCACCATTCGGTCTTCATTCAGAGGGCAGGTCTTCCCGATCAGCGGATTGAGTTCGATCTCTCAAAGATCTCCCGTGCAGAGGAGGGAGTGGGAGACCTATCCATCATCCTTGTGAAAAGGCAGGTTTAGATGAAGGTATATTTTATCAGCGCAGGTCCAGGCGATCCCGAGCTGATCACCCTGCGGGGGAAAAAGCTGCTATCAGCATCGAAGGTCTGTATATACGCTGGCTCACTGGTCAATCCTGAACTGCTGAGGTTTCTCCCTCAAAATGCCGAAGTGTACGATTCAAAAGAGATGAGCCTTGAGGATATGAGTGAAATATTTGCAAGTGCAAAAAAAAGGGGGCTCGATGTTGCACGACTTCATACGGGTGATATCTCCCTCTACAGTGCATTAAACGAGCAGGTAAATGTTTTGGATGAACTCGGCATTGAATACGAAGTTATCCCGGGAGTAAGCAGTTTCCAGGCAGCGGCAGCAG
>CAYFYU010000065.1:13057-13282 GCA_964347455.1 uncultured Spirochaetota bacterium
TTTGGAGGGAAGGACACCAGTACCCACCTCTGAGCGCATCGAGGAGCTAGCTCGTTCCAGGGCGACAATGTGCATATTTCTTTCGGTGAATAGAATCAAGAAACTCGTCCAAAGTCTCAAGGGAAGTTATGCCTCTGATACACCGGTTTCAGTCATCTACAGGGCATCCTGGAAGGATCAGAAGATCCTGAACGGTACTCTGCAGGACATAGTTGACAAGGTGGT
>CAYFYU010000065.1:13316-22775 GCA_964347455.1 uncultured Spirochaetota bacterium
GAGTAGCGAGGGCTACGGGACTGCTGAAAGGATCAGGAGAAATGGGCTCCAGGGGGCCGATCTCTACATACCGGAGGGTGTACTCGAGAGAAGTTACACTGAGGAGAACGGGATCACCATGTTTCATGATGGTGTGGGAAAGCTCACCACGACCATTTTTACCCGGTATAAAAATCTGATCTATATCATGCCACTGGGAATTGTGATGAGAACAATAGCGCCTCACCTCAGCAGCAAACATAGTGATCCTGCGGTCGTAGCTGTGGACATTTCGGGGCGTTGGGTCATATCCGCACTTTCGGGTCACGAGGGCGGCGCAAACAAGCTTGCTGAATTGACAGCACGTGCACTGAATACCGATTTTGTAGTCACCACTTCGACCGAAGCGCGAAAAAACCTGATTCTTGGTATTGGATGTAGAAAGAATATTGTAAAAGAGGATATCGAACGGGCTGTCGATGTAGCACTTCATAAACTAGAGAGGGAGAAAGAGGAGATCAGACTCATCGCCACTATCGAGCGTAAAAAAGTCGAAGAGGGGCTCCTACGCTATTGCAGTGAAAACGAAATTCCTCTGCGAAGCATCTCCGCAGAAGAAATAAAGGAGAGCAGGATCGCATTTCGGGAATCCAGATTTGTGCGCCGGATTCTCGGTGTCGGTGGAGTTGCTGTTCCCTGTGCGCTCCTTGGCGGTCATAAAACAAAACTTATACTGGATAGAATTGTATGGGGCAAAGTAACAGTAGCGGCAGCTATGGAAAACTTAGACTGGTAGGCATCGGACCTGGATCTCCGGATCACCGTACACCGGCTTGCGTGCAGGCTATCGTGGAGAGCAAGGTCATTGTTGGTTATACTAAGTACCTTCACCTGGTCAATGATCTTCTCAGCGGAAAAGAGGTAATTTCAAGCGGTATGAAGGGTGAGATAAAGAGAGCATCCGATGCCCTCGATCAGATCATGGCAGGTAATGATACAGCGATTATATCACGCGGTGACAGCGGTGTGTACGGTATGGCGGGCCTGGCGCTCGAGCTGTGCAGAGAGAGGGATATTCAGCCTGAGGTGGAGGTCATTTCGGGAATCACCGCTGCCAACGCTGCTGCCTCATCACTCGGAGCCCCGCTCATGTGTGATTACGCAGTTCTCAGCCTCAGTGATCTACTTGTACCATGGAGGCTGATCAAAACAAGGCTCGAAAAGCTTGCCGAAGCTGACCTTGTTACTGTTCTCTACAATCCCAAGAGCTCCGGGAGACCTCGTTTGATAGAGGAAGCCAGGGACATATTTCTCTTGTATCGTAAACCGGATACTCCGGTTGGAATTGCTCAGAAGGTTTCCATGAAAGACGAGCGTGTTCTTGTTACAGACCTGGAACACTTTACTTCATACAGTATAGATATGTCGACAACGGTCATAATCGGAAATTCTCAGACCGTAACCTATGGAAGGTGGATGATAACACAACGAGGGTATCCGATATGATACTTGTACTCGGCGGTACGTCAGAATCGAGGGCTGTGGTTTTGCTTCTCCAACAGAAAAAACAGCCCTTCATTCTGACAACAACAACAGACTACGATAGTGAAGGCGACGGCATTGAACATGTTGTTATCCGTTTTACCCGTGAGAGCATGCACAGTTTCATTGTACAGCGGGGGATCGACCAGATTATCGATGCAACGCATCCTTTTGCAGAGCAAATTTCAAAAATTGCCATTGCTCTCTCTGGAGATGAAAGGATTAAGTATGTCAGATACGAAAGAGGTCGAATCGATATACCAGAGAGGACTGAAATAACAAAGGTAAAAAACAGGAAAGAGGCATTGGAGGCATTGTCCCACACAGACGGAAACGTCTTCCTTACCACAGGCGTTCAGAGTCTGGACTACTTCAGCCGTTCTTTAGTGGACCGGATGGATAAGGTTTTTGTTAGGGTATTACCTGTTTCAACATCGCTTGCTGAATGTGAGAGATGCGGGATAAAACCTTCACATATCATTGCAATGCAGGGACCATTCGACGATGAAATGAACCGATACCTTCTTAAAAAGTTCAACATAGCCGTAATGGTGACAAAGAACACCGGATTGGAGGGTGGTTTACGGGAGAAAATAGATGCATGCCTGTACTGCGGAGTGAGACTTGTACTAATTGAACCGCCCCAAATCGACTATCCTGTGGTTGTGCACGAAATCGCACAGCTCGAAAGGTGGCTATTAGAGTGAATATAGGTACATTCGCTCAGCAACAGGAAAGTACAACAATATAACGGAGGTCCGTTATGAAATTCATTGGAATCGGATTAGGACCCGGAGATAGCGAGCTCATTACCGTAAAGGCGGTAAAATGGATTAAAAAACTTGATGTTGTCATAACAGCGGCATCAGAGAAAACCCGACAGAGCTATGCTCTTAAAATCGCCCGGGATCATATCGATCCCAATGCGGAAATAATTAAAGCTTACTTTCCCATGACGGGAAAAGTTGAGGAAACTCAAAAGGTTTATGATGGATACGTCAATTTAATAAAGGAAAAAATTGATGAGGGCAAAATCGTCGGTTTTCTCTGCCTCGGTGATCCCCTCCTCTACAGTACGTACGGACGACTGATTCATATCATGAAGAAAAAGTATCCTTCGATTCCAATCGAAACGATCCCCGGCATTCCGGCCTTCTGCGCTGCTGCCGCAAGGGCCAATAGAGTCCTGGCAAAAGAGGATGAAATACTAAGCATAGTGCCTGCTAGTAGAATCAACGGTATCGAACCTACAGCAAAGTGCAGTGACAGAATGATCCTGATGAAGGTTTACAAGCAAAAATATGAATTGATCGACAGGCTCGCACAAATGGGGTACGTCGATGATGTGCTCTACATTGAAAAAACCGGACTTCCCGGTGAGTACTGGACAACTGATATTGAGACGATCAGAAAGAAAAAGGACAACTACCTATCACTTTTATTCGTGAACCGCCGTTAAAAGATGAAACGAAATATCGTGCTTATCATCAGTACAGCAGTACTCCTCATTTCCTGGTTTCTATTCAGGATCTTCGGCAATTATGAATGGGCGAGAGCGTATAAAGGTCTACTGAGAATACTTATCTTTATCTTTGCAGGTGTTTTTTCAGGCAACCTTCTCGAATACACGGGAGTAATAGGTCGTCTCACATTTCTCGGTAAATTTCTCATACGATTATCCGGACTTCCCGCCGATTGCCTTCAGCCGGTCCTTCTCTCCTTCGTTTCGGTTGCAGCAGCCAACGGAGCGCTGAAAAATCTCATGGATAGAAAGAAAATAACCAAAATACAGCTCATATTCACCACCATCATCAATAATTTTGTTAGAACAACGATACAGTTGAACCGTGTTGCCATCGGGATCATTGCACTCTTGGGTTGGGTTGGCGCAGCGTTCATCCTGATTCGATTTTTTGTCGCATTTATCTACGTTTTCTTCGCATCACTTTTTTCAAAACGATACGCATTGAAAAGTGTGAAAGACTGGCAGTGGTCGGAGAAATCCACCCATCCTTCTTTTCAGCGAGAGGCAATTCCATCCATCATTGGAAAAAGTCTTCTAAAAACCAGAAATGTCATGTCAGGTATAGTCATCTTTCTCATTCCCATCTATTGGGGTGTCTATTACCTGAATGTAAGCGGGATCTTCGAAAGGATGAACAGGTCGCTTCCCGCATCTTTAGGGGCACTATTTCCCTCCGACTCCCTGCCGATAATAGCGGCCCAGTTCAACCATGTTCTATCAGCTTCGAGCATAGCTGCGACTATGGTGGGTGCCGGTGAGATATCCGGCATCATGGCACTTGTCTCGCTCCTCATTGGGAGCATCCTCGTGGCCCCGGTCAGGATCCTCAAACACTCCCTTCCAGGATATCTCGGCGTCTATTCACCTCTTCTGGGAACGAAAATCCTCCTGCTAAATACGACTGTCAAGGCCCTTATTACACTCATAATCATCGTGATTATCTACCTACTGCTCCTTTAAAACTCAATCCCCCGTTGTGCTCTCATACCAATCCTGTGGGGATGCTTTATATTACGCATTTCAGTAACGAGATCCGCAGCATCGATCAATGTCTCCGGCGCTTCCCTACCGGTAACAATGATATGCAGATCTTCTGGTTTCCGGGCCAGTATTTCTACCACTTCATCTTCTTCGATCATTTTATATTTGATGAGATAGGTAAGCTCATCGAGAATAACGACTTGATATTTGGAGCTCTTCAGAACGTCCTTTGTAAATTCCCACGCCTGTTTTGCCACCTTTCGATGCCGCTCGATATCCTTTTGGTTTCGCACGAATCCCTTTCCCAGGGTGTGTATCTCCATGAGATCTCTGTATCGCCGAGCTGCATCTATTTCTCCCGTTTTCCACTTACCCTTCACGAACTGTATCATGCATACTCGCATACGATGTCCACAGGCCCGCATCGCCATTCCCAGCGCGGCTGTAGTTTTCCCCTTACCGCTTCCTGTTAAGACAATAAGCAATCCCTTTTTCATTACTCAACACCTCTGTGAAAAACTCTTTAGTATTGAAGAGAAGTTCGCTCCTTGGCAGGACCTTCGCCCCTTGACAGGACCTTCGCCCCTTGACAGGACCTTCGCCCCTTGACAGGACCTTCGGCTTCTGATATGACAAGGTTACACTATGTGGTGAAAGCTGTCCACAAGGAATCGATTGGGAGGCAAGAGAGTCGAAAGCGACAAATTAGAGCACTTCCAGCTGATATTTTTTTTCAACCGCAATGGGGAATTCAGGATCTCCAACACCCAAGCGTCAGGAAAGTCCTAGTTATTCAAGACATTTCATTTCCTATTCTTATAGTCTCACGAACAAGAATATCAAAGTCCTCACGCCGGCTGCGATGGTTGGTGTTTGCTATATGAAGAACGAACCTGCCCCTGATATCTGTTCCAGACGGTACTGCGATACCCTGCTCCTGCAACTCAATGAGAATCTGCCTATTGAGCCTATCGAGTGCTTTATCATTCATTCCCTCTCTTATAAACCGGAAGCAGACCACATTGAGGACAACGGGTGCCATGAGTTCCAGTTCAGGTGAAGCGTCGATGAGATCCTCTAGATAATGAGTTTGATCGATGTTCTGTTGAATCATCCTTTCGTATTTTCTAATACCATGCTCCTTGATCGACATCCAGGCTTTGAGTGCTCGAAACCCTCGTGAAAGCTGAAAGCCGTAATCGCTAAACCATGTGAGATCACCGCCGGTCATGCCGCGTTTGTCCTCTCCGTGTGAGAGGTAATGAGGTGTTAATGAAAAGGTGCCACGATGGTATTCTTCCTGTCTGATCAGTACACACGCGATCTCATAGGGCATGTACATCCATTTATGCAAATCAAAGGCCAATGAGTCGGCACGTTCCATTCCCTTCACCAGGTTCCTGGCACCTGGAGCAAGTACAGCCCATGCTCCGAATGCGCCATCAACATGTAACCAGAGATCGTAGTCGTGGCAGATTTGAGCCAGTGCATTTAGATCATCAACTGCACCCGTATTTACCGTACCTGCTGCACCGATAACACAGATCGGTTGATGTCCATCAGCGCGGTCTCTTTCTATAGCAGCTTTCAAAGCCTGCACATCAATTTGAAAGGCATCGTTTACCCGAATAAGACGGAGCGAATCATTACCCAAACCGAGAAGTTCAACAGCCTTCGGTACCGAACTGTGCACCTCCTGCGAAGCATAGAGCACCAGCTTTTTCGTTGCAGCCCCTATACCACCCTTTCGAAGGTCGAATCCGGCCCCCATATTGCGAGCAACGGCCAGACCGATGAGATTTGCAGCCGAGCAACCGCTTGTCAGAACACCGCTGGCTGAATCGGGGAATCCAAGAATTTCCTTGAACCATTCAATCACCTGTTTTTCAACATAATTGGCGCTATGATAGTCGATACCCCCGGTATTGGTATTCATCGAAGCTGCAAGCAATTCGGCAAAGGCACCGAAAACAGTCCCAGTGCCAAAGACCCATCCCCAGAAACGGGGATGTATATTTCCCACTGGATAGGGAAGCACGAAATTACAAAACTCTGCGTAGATTTCTTCCGGCGCTTGGGGATCCTGTGGTAAAGGTTGACAAAAGTGTGACTTCACATCTTCGGCTGCGTGTTGCCACACCGGGCGTTCCCTCACCATCTTAATATAATCGACCATATCATCTACCATCCGATGACCGAGCATGCGCATTGAATCCCAGTCTTCTGGGTCGAGTGTTTCTTCTAATTCAGACTCTTTCATTACCCTTCTCCTCTTATTATTGCACATTATTCATTTCATCAAATTAATTATGATTTTTTGGGGCGGTAAGAACAGATTTCACAGCTATTGTTCAGTATTGTGCTCAGTTTCTCCATTCGGATTCTTTCGATAGAAAGCGCCTGGAAGCAGAGATTACCCATCACAGTAGCTTCTGCAGGACCTGTATTTACCTCAACTCCACAGGCATCCGAGACCAACTGGCAAAAAAACCTGTTTCGTACTCCACCCCCCACCATAACGATTCTCTTAAAAATTTTTTGCAGTATCAGCTTTAATTGGTTGAAAGCAGTAGCATACGAGGAAGCGAGACCCTCATAGATTGCCCGCGTCACGATACCAATATCTTCAATGGTTACATGCACTACAAAGTTAAATCTTTATATAACAATGAAATAACTATTTCTCATTTCCATTTTCGACGTCATTTTCGACGTAAACTCTATTTAAAAGATCGATAATACGATCTATCCTCTTTGGCGATATGTGAGAATAGGTACCAATTGTTGTTGAAATATTTGAATGGCGAGCAATTTTTTGAACGTCTTCAATACTTGCATTCTCATTTAATAATAAGCTTATGAATGTATGTCGCAGGTCATGAAAATGTACATTTGGCAAATTGTTTTTTCGAAGTTGCTTTTTAAAGGTCTTCGATTGCCATGTAATGGGGTGTAATGGCCTCCCGGTCCCTTTTCCCGGGAAAACCCAGATGCTCCATGGATTTTTCAATTGCCATTCCCGTAAAATATCACTGAGCTTCTCCCAGATTTGAATTGTTGCACTGCTGCGCTTGGTTTTGAGAATATTATCGAGATGCCCATCGGTATATTGCCGTCGGAGTTGAATAGTAGTCCGCTGCTGAGTTTTAAAAGAGATATCTTCCCATTGTAAACCAAAAATTTCTGCTTCTCTTAAACCTGAAAATGCAGCCAGGGCGATAATCGCCCGCTCCCTTAAGGGTGCATTTTTAATTAATAAAAGCACTTGTTTTGGAGTTAAGACAGGCCGTTCATCTGTTCTTACCATGGGAAGATCAACATTTTTCGCCGGATTTCTACTTATTTTTTCCCACTGTACGGCTTTGTTTAATATGCTTCGTACATCAATCATCACTTTTCGTGCATATTTATTAGGGTGAAATTCGAATTATCTAATTTAGGTCAGTGAAAGCTTGATTTCACCCAATATGTTGCTTTGTATTTTTTCAAATAGATTCTTGAGTAAGTAACTGCCAATACAATATAGGTAATGCCGGAACAATCCATGTACACCACGAGCGAAAGAATATGCCATGTTCATGCGCACCTTCAGCGTGTTCCACACGTTCTCGATCACACCCCGGTGCTTGAACAGCTGATGCTGTTCCTTCGTCATCAGCCGTTTCATGTTGTTTCTCGTCGCAATGTACAACCGTTTCTCCGCTTCGAAGAATCGCGCCAGTTCATCCTGCTTCAACAGATATCCCGCATCACACACGAAGATGCCCTCAAGATTCACAATGAGGTCAGCCAGAGCCCTGTTGTCATGCACGTTCCCAGGGGTGAAGTAGAAGTTCTCCAGATCTCCCTCGCCATTACATACCCCATGCAACTTGAATCCGTAGAACCACCCCTTCGACGTCTTGCCACGAGCAGCTATCTCTTTTGCTACTCGATAGTTATAAATATTGTGGTTCTCACATACTGGTACATCTGTCGAATCTACAAAATGCTCCTCGTTACCACGGCTGTTCATATGAAGCACATATTTCACCAGCAGGCTGATGAACAGCCCCGAACGGTTCGTCGCCTTCAGAAAGTTTTCGTAATTCGGCAGCCTCGGGAAACAGCCCCGATAGTGTGTGCCGACAAGCCGATGAAAGGTCTTCAGATCCTGCACTCTCATAGAGAACCGCAACAGGTTCAGCGTCACTACTTCAGACAAGGTGAGTTTCTTTTTCCGACCTCGTTTGTTTTCCCAGAAGTGTCGGAGCTTCTTGCCGAAGGGAGCATGAAAAAGAGCTTGAAAAAAATCATCAATGAATGTAAAAAGAATAGTGAGTTCGTTATTACTCATATACAACCTCCTTGGATATGTGGTTTTGTCAACCTCTTTATATCATATCCTCAGGAGGTTGTAAATTTATCTATTCACTGAAATTCGAAATTCGCTCTATTAGTAGTTTTCTTTAGTAATTTACCTTGCAGGATCCTGAAATGGTCCGTTTTTAAATCTTTTAACCGAATATGACCAATTGCCGGCAATACATAATTCTTTATTCTAGAGATTTTTTTCGACAAAGTACTGGGTTTTAACTTTATTTGGCCGAAATCCTTTATGTAGTCTTCAAAAAAATCTGAAAAATTTTGCCTCGTCTCAATGAGCTCATTTTCGATTAATTTTTTATGATACGCTGTTCGGGCCGCCTTTGCTTCTTTGACGCTACTATAGCCTCCTGGTACCGCATGCTTTTGGCCATTGAAGTCGACATATGCTAATAACGGCGCCCGCTTTTTAATTTTCTTAAATATATACCGGTTGGTAATTTTGGCATTTCAACTTCTTTTTATATTTGATGTTTCTTCAAGCCAATGATACAATTCGTCTTTTATTATAAGTATAAGTTTGCGCGATGGTTTAACGGCGGGCAATGGATGATCCTTTCTTTTAATCAACTCGTATACTGTACGTTTTTCGATCCCTAATATTTTCGCAACTTCAGGAACTTTTAAAAATTCATTTTCCATATCGTTTCTATTTCGTGGTTTATCAATCAGCTTTTCTTTTTAGTAATTTTTTCCATTTTTTCTCTGACATCTTTATAAAATTTTTCTATTTCTTTTTCATCTAGTTGGCCATCTAATAAGCTTTTAATGAATATTTTTTCATATTGATTCATCATTTCCATCGCTACATGTCTTGCACGTTTTACATCCAAGATTGTTTCATAAATGTGATGAATTATCTTAATTAGATGGTTAAGAATAATTTTAGATTCAGTCACCTTTATAAATTTCGACATTTCATAAAGAGATCCTTTCGGTAAACGGCCCTCGATAATGTCGCTTATCGCAATTATCTGCATTCTTATCATCTTGGAGGGCGTTACTTTGATATCTGACCTGCCCCCCAAAAACTGGTCCAGATGTTATGTTAGGATTAGGGAAGAAAA
>CAYFYU010000066.1:0-1889 GCA_964347455.1 uncultured Spirochaetota bacterium
CCTGCGAGCAGAACAAGAAACATAAAGGGTGTCCATTGCCAGAATTCGGTGACGATGAGCGCGAAGAAAGCCGTTTTCGGGTTTGTAAGCCATGGGATCGTCACCCGATGGCCCGCAAACCACCCGAGGATCTGATTGATCGGCCCGTAGGCGGGATGCCAGAGGATGCGCCACGTATAACCTACAACAACAGGCACCATCATGACCGGAAGCATCAAGAGAGCCATGAAATAGCGTTTTCCCCTCACCTTGCCCACCTCTAAACTGGTTACAATGTCCCTGAAATTGGCAAGCCCGACAAAGGGACGTCCAGGGATTTTCGGCTCCCAGCGTATAAAGCTGATACCAAGTGAGAAGACAAGGGGGAAAATACCGACAGCCAGCATAAGGGCCATGGATGGGGCTACCATTAACCATCCCTCATGCCGCCGGAACCATGACTGAGTTTTGGTTTTCCACTGCGCTTCCGGAGAGGCAGCTATAAAAGCATTTATTTGACTCAAATGAAAGACCCCTTTCACTCTCCTGAGAAAAAAGAGGAGGAGACTACCATGGCGAAGTCTCCTCCCTTTTAAAACATTACCCTCACTGCAACTTGCGAATCTCATCCTGCATCTTTACAAGATCAATGTAAGTGGCTTTGACTCTGTCGCGTCCCAGCCTATCAACAACTTCTTCCATTTTTTCCGCCGCTTCATCGAGCGCTGCCTGTATGTCCATGCCACCCATAACCGAAGTTACAGCAACATCGATGATCTCATCGATTTCCGTGCCGCCCAGCATCTTGGTGGGAACAAGGGCGTACTTACCTGCTTCGCGGAGAGTCTCCAGGTAGAGGGGTGCGTTTGGCCAGGCTGCTTTGTAAGCAGGAGCATTGAACTGTGAGAGGCGGTATGGATCCATGAGACTGTTCGGGTAGAGAGAAGTATTAAGCGCCATCTCCGCTGAGTTCATCCACATCATAAAGGCAAAAGCAGCTTCCCTGTTCTTGGTGTCCGATGAGAGTACCCAGAATCCGTTGCCCATCATACCGTCCCCAGGAGGACCCTCGCCCTTGAAGGGCCCGGGAAGAAGGGCATACTTAATTTTACCTGCCACCCTGGTAGGAGGCAGCCATGTCGGGTAGTTGGCCAGGCCGCTGGCAGCTTCTGCAAACCTTCCGCCTGGCGGCCAAGCGAAATGCATAGCCACCTTACCATCCACGAACCCACTCCAAAGCTCTGCAATACCCCAATTTTCCATACCTGGAGGTCCGAACTCGAGCTCCTTTACCAGCTGCTCCATCGTCTGCCTGCCGATTGTGCCATTGATAAGAGGCTTCATAGTATCAGGATCAAAAAACTTGCCTCCTGCGCCCTTGTAGAGCTGGTTGAACCAGAAGTATGCCTGTCCGGGGGCTCGAACACCGGCACCTCCATAGACCTCGCCATTCGTGAATTCTGTAATGAACTGACCGATCTGGTTGTACTGCTCCCAGTTCTTTGGCGGTGCGAGATCGTACCCGTGTTTGGCCTTGAACTGTTTCATGGCCTCAGGGTCCTCGAAGATATCTGCACGATAGTAGAGAATAAAGATATCGCCATCCATAAGCATACCCCATATCTCACCCTCATAATACATCGTGGCAAGCAAGCGTCCAGGTTCGATGTCTGCGAGATCCTCTTCGGTCATGTACTTCTTGACAAGATCGTCGATTGACTGAATGACGCCCGCAGCTGAAAAGTCGGGTACCCAGTCGGGCACGATGCGATAGATATCGATGGCCCCTGTACCGGCTTCATGCTCAACTAGCGGTCTGGACATTGTTTCTGTGTATGGGGATGGAATGACTTTGATCTTTACACCAGTGGCCTCCTCGAACTGTGATGCAAATGCCATAGGTGGTCCAG
>CAYFYU010000066.1:1899-6926 GCA_964347455.1 uncultured Spirochaetota bacterium
ATGGTGACCGTTACGCCTGCGTACTGCTTGGCAAGCGCCTCGGCTCGTTCCTTCTGCGACCCCTCGAGCATTACAGCCGGAGCAACCTCAGCAGGCGCCTCTTCCTTCTTTGCCTTACCGCCGGCTATTAAAAAAGTCGACAGCAGGACAACACTGATCAACACGATGAGTGTCCACGAAGATACTCTCTTCATAGTAAACCTCCTTTAATTTAATTTTTTGAGCCTTGAAATACACTTTATTTCATTAAGAAACTGTCGGGTTTTTATTCTAATAGCTTTGAAAAATTTGTCAACGGAAAACAAAAAATATTTCCTGTAAAATATTACATATTATTCAATTATCCATTTTAATTTTACGTAAGTCCTCATTATACTGAAATATTTTAATAATAATTCCAAGCGAAATGTACAACAAAATAAATGCTTGCCTGATTTCCGTAAATAGAAAATTAATTATTTATCAATCATGAAACATAAAAACTAATCTTTTACAGGTACACGATAATTTGGTACTATGGATTCATCGTCCTCGTAGAATTCTAATATTTAGTCCAAGGAGAAGCTCGATGAAGATTTATACAGACGCCGACGCGTCACTGTCACCTCTGTATGGAAAAATCGTCGCGGTACTGGGTTATGGGAATCAGGGGCAGGCTCAGGCACTCAATTTACGCGACAGCGGGATCACCGTCATTGTGGGCAACAGGGATGACAAATATCTTGAAAGGGCCAAAGCAGACAAATTTGATACCTCTACGATACCCGAAGCTGCAAAAGCCGGGGATTTTCTGTTGATTCTCACAACCGATGAATCCCAGGCTGTCATATGGGAGGAGCAGATACTGCCGGGCATAGCTCCAGGAAATACCCTCGTCTGGTCAAGCGGTTACAACGTCGGTTACGACCTGATAAAACCACCTTCAGATGTTGATGTCATCATGGTTGCTCCCAGAATGACAGGCAACATGGTGCGTGCTCTCTTTGAACATGGAAAAGGGACGATGGCTCAGGTTGCTGTACATCAGGACGTATCAGGAGAAGCATGGGCGAAGATGATGGCACTGGCCAAAGGTATTGGCGCGACGCGCGGGGGCGTTTTTGAGTCTTCCTTTAGAGAGGAGGCTGAACTGGACCTTTTCGCCGAACAGATAGTATGGGCCGGTCTCGTTGCATGGTTTGAGGAGTGTTTTCAGTTGGGCGTTGAACAGGGGTTTTCACCTGAATTGATGGTGCTCGAGCTCTATGTCTCTGGTGAAGCCGCTGAAATCTTGAAATTTATGGGACAAAATGGTTTTTATAAACAAATGTCGCATCATTCCACAACCAGTCAGTACGGAACACTTTCCCGTGCAGCACGTATACTGAACGACGAAAATCGCAGCATCATGCGAAAGTTGTTGCTAGACGATATCAAAGGTGGGGCATTTGCCCGTGAGTGGAGCGATGAGCAAAAAACCGGATCAAAAAAGCTGGCCCAGCTCAGAGAAAAGGCATTTAATAGTGCGATGAGCAGGGCTGAAGACGAGGTTATACCAATCGTTCAAAAGGCGCATTCACTGTGAGGTTTATATATTTTGAAGACTCCACACGAAAAAAATAAAGAGAAATAATAAAATAATTTGTTTGGGAAGGGCGAAAAATGGCTGCAAAAGGATTGGTGCGTAATTTCAAGCCCCTGGACATCTTGACCGAAGGGCAGGTTGATGAGATTCACGAGGGCGCTCTGGATGTGCTCCAGAAAACGGGAGTACAGGTTGAGAGCAGGAGGGCTCTGGACATCTATCGAAAGGGGGGCTGCAAGGTCGATTATGAGGATAACCGCGTAAGGTTCCCATCCGAGCTGGTGGTCCATTGTACTCGCCAGTGTCCGACCAGTTTCCACATGAGGGCTCTGGATCCCAAGAACGATCTGGAGCTCGGTGGCAACGTAGTCTACTCCGCGCTGTTCTCAGGCTTACATACTGTGGACCTGGACACCTGGGAGACCCGGATGCCCACCGTACAGGAAAACCATGACGCCAACAGGGTGGTGGACGGTCTTGAGTATGTACACGGCTCGACTTCCTACACGCCCTATTGCGAGTTTGTTGACGAACCACCGGTCATGTTTCTTCCCATAAGCACGTGGAGTCGGCTGAAGTATCTCTCCAAGATCTCACGGATCGGGTCTACCAGTGGCAGCCACGTCTGGGAAATCCAGATGGCACAGGCTCTTGGGGTAGATGTCTACGGTGCAATGGAAGGGCCGCCACCGCTTACCTGGAACCGGGATGCAACCGACTGCGCCATCGATTGTGCAGAGGCGAAATTTCCGGTAGAGCCCTGTGCAGGCGGTGCAATGGGGGCTACCTACCCTGCAACACTTGCAGGTGCACTGGTAATCGGTATGGCTGAAGTGCTGTCCGGTGTGGTGCTCGTACAGCTTGTGCAACCCGGCAACTCCATAATTTTGAACTGTTTCCCTCCACCGCTTGATATGAGAACAGGCCATTTAAAGTTTGGTGCAATCACAATTTCACTGTATCAGGCTTCCTGGAATCAGATCTGGCGGACGAAGTACGGAATTCCAACCATGAATGGAGGTATCGGACCAAGCAATTCCAAGCGTATCGATTATCAGTGCGGCTACGAGAAGTCTGTTGGAATTCTTTTGTCTGCTCAGTCTGGAGCCAACTGGATAAACACGGTTGGGGGTTTGACCGGAGAGCTTTCCTATCACCCTGCACTGTCTGTGTTGGATAATGATCTGCTGGGTTACATCGGTCGTTTTCTGGAGGGCGTACAGGTAGACGGTGAGACACTGGCAATCGATCTGATCCAAGAAACGGGACCGATACCCGGATTCTACCTGAACAAGACCCACACTAGACTGTGGTGGAAACAGGAGCAGTTCACGCCCCATGCCGCGGACATGCTGACCTACACCGATTGGCTTAAAAAAGAGAAGAAGAGCGCTCTTGATCTGGCCAGGGAGAGGGCGGACTATCTGCTGAAGTCCTGGGAATCGAAACTGCCACCGGGAAAAGATGAAGAGCTCGACAAGATTCTAGAGGAGTGCAGAAAGTGGTATAACAAAAAAGGACTGATATAGATACCTCATGCTACATCGCTATTCTCAAGAGTAAGTGATGGTTGAATTGTTGCAGTTAGACTGGTGAGTATGCATTCGCATTCAGTGGAGTTTATAGCCCAGTACCTCTTCATAGAGGGCAAGAACATTTTTTAAAGGTATGTCAGGTTGAAATGCATGGGAGGGAGCTACGATATACCCCCCATGTTTACCGAAGGTAGCGATACGATCGCGAACCTCTCTTTTGACATCTTCAGGCAAACCCTTTGGGAGCGTCCTCTGCTCATCGATTCCCCCATAAAAGGTCAGCTCCCTGCCAAACTCCTCACCAAGTTCTTTGGGGTCCATGCCAAGAGCCAGAGGCTGGATAGGGTGGAGCACGTCAACGCCCATCTCAATTAAATCGGGAATGATTGGACGAATACCGCCGCAGCTGTGGTGGCAGTACCTGACACCGTGGCTTTTGATTGCTGATACAAGCTTTTCGTACCTCGGCTTAATGTATGCCCGCCACATATCCGGGCTCATGAGCAACCCCCCTTGGGTACCAAAATCATCACCAACGAACACGCCATCCACCTTTCCAGAAACATGTTTCATACACTCCAGAAAAAAATGGATAGCCAGATCATTGACCTTGTCCAATAGAATCTCGGCTTTTTCAGGCTCCAACGCTAAATCCAGGAGAAATGGTTCAGTACCGCGTATAAAGCGTGCGAAATCGAAGCACCCGTTCAGTTGAAGCCATACAAAGAGATCACCGTAGTAGGTTAGAGTTTCCTTGAGCCCATCAAAATCCCAGAGATCCAGGGACGGTGCTGGATGGTCAGTGAATTCAGCGATCGATTCAGCCTTTTCCAAAGGCGAGCTGTCAATCTCAATATAGGTCCCGTAGGGATATTTGAACTCTCGAAACGTAATTCCCCAGCCACCTAACAACTTACCGTTAGCCAACCGCTCAACAAGCGGTAATCCCCACCAGTTTCCAATTGTTCTCTCCGAGGAGGTAGGACAGATGACGATCGCCTGATCGACTCCCAAACGCTGCTGCAGTCTGAGCTCATGGGCCATGCCGTATTTTTTCTCTCCTGCGCTCGGTTGATTTGAACTGGAGCGGGAGATTGAAGAGCTCACCTCTTTATCAATGCCCAGATACTCAATCAGGCTTTCAGTAACTTCGTAGGTGGCTTCATAGGAGAGGGCAGGACGGTCCGTTTTTTCATGTTTAATTGCGGCTAATACTCTCTGTTTACCGTTCATCGCGAACCTCCCTGAAAGACGCTACGACATCACTGGGTGATGGCTTTTACCTGTTCGACGACGTTCTCAGGTTCAAATATCTTTTTCCAGTCATCCTTGAAAACCAGCTTTTCACCCCGTTTCATTGCTTTCTTTGCAGCATCTGAGACAACCGCATCCAATTTGCCGAAGAGAATTGCCAATCCAACATTAATATGACCAAAGATAAAGGCATACGCAGCTTCAGCCGGAACACCTCTTCGAATGACCTCATCCACCCCTTCTCTGATCACGTTAATGCAGGAAAGCGACAGGGTTTCTGCCAGGGCTGGCTCAAGGAGCGCCATCTGTTCGACGGTGATCCTGAAGGTTTTGACAACCGGTGCAAAGATTTCCCGCACCAGCTTCTCACCCCGTGCATAATCCGCTTCGGTTCCCTGCATAAGAGCGCAGACCACATTCTGTTTTGCCATTACCCCACCAAAGATATCATTTTGTTTCTCCTCTGTGTCCTCATAATTGAATACCGAAGGATGGCAGGGGTGGGTGACAAAATAGGCCACATCTTTTCGATCTGGGAGATAACCCGCAAACGGCGCAGCTGGATCCAAAACCACTATCAAGGAACCTGAAGGTACCTTCGGCACCACTTCATGAGAGATTCTTTTTATCAGAACATCGGGCACGGCAAAGATAATCATTTCAGCGTCCAGTAC
>CAYFYU010000066.1:6936-8559 GCA_964347455.1 uncultured Spirochaetota bacterium
CCGCCTGCTCCACGGGTGTTACATCCAGACCCAGAGTTTTCAATTTTGCAATACCCGCTGCACCCACCTCTACGTACCGGACATCATGACCCGTATCCTTCAGGTTACCGGTAATCCTGAAACCTATCTTTCCACCTGCTCCCATTAATGCTACCTTGGCCATATTATTTCTCCTCAACTCCGTCTCCCTTTCGTATCGCTAATCAGGGATCAGGGAACGGAGGTATTTTATACTCCGTTCAGCCCAGAGCGCCTCTTTTTCGATCGTCTGGCTGCTCTGATTTTCGGGCACTGTCCAGAGCTCAAGAACTGCATTCGGATCACTACCACCTTTTTTCAGCTTCTCCAGTAGACTGGGTATATCGAGCATTCCCTCCCCTGCAGGAGTACCCTCGATTATGAAACCCAGCTGGTGTGATACCCTCCGGATCCGGAAATCCTTCACATGGAGATTCACTGTATACGGGCAGAGGAGATCGGTGACTCTTTCAAGATCTTCGAGTATACCGAAGGAGTTGGCAGTGTCAAGGCAAATACCAACATTGGGGCTTTCAATTTTATCCATGATGTACCTGAACTCCCCAGCCTTATAACTCTCATGATTTTCAATAGCAAGAACAACACCGCTTTTCTCAAGCTCCGGAAGAAAATCACGTATGGTCCCCACTACCTTCTCAACACTGAGCTTATGTCCGGGAGCATCGATCACAACCCGGAGAAGGGTACTGCCGAACTCACCTGCCAGCTCGAGATAGGTTTGAAGATTTTTTGGTATAAGACCCCGCATGCCCAGTTCGATTTCTATTCCGCGCTTCCTGGATTCTTGCAGGAGTGTCTTCTTAGCTTCAGGACCAAGTCCGTGCAGAGCTAGATTGTCAGCAATCTGAACGAGCTTTATACCGAGACTCCCAGCCCTCTGGAGAAGTTCCATTGCAAGGAGAACTATTTCCGTCTTTGGCTCCCCATGAGCTATGGCCCAGTAATAGGTATATGAACTGATGCCGAGCTTCATCTAGTTATGTACCTTTCTCCTCCCTTTCTTGTGCTGAAATTCTAAGCCCAATCTTCCATCATATAGTATGGCGAAGCTATGCATCTTCCACCAGTTCGATCCACGGTGGAGGTGCAGGATGTTCGATCCGCTCAAATGGCCTCCCATTCAGGATAGTGAAGGTGTTGCGCACCTGTTCCCTGCCATGACGTACCTTCCCATGAATATCCATGAGCTTGTAGTCACCCCTATCGATCACGAGCCCGGTGATGTCTGCACGTGCACCGGGCTTCAGCGTCCCTGCCTCGCCTTTGAGACCGAGCACCTCAGCTGGGCGACCCGTGGTTGCCCTGATGATCTCAGGGAAGTCCATTCCCAGGCACAACATCTTGTCCATGCAGGTGAGCAAATTATGGGCAGGTTTGCCGTCTCCCTTGACCTGGTAGGTAATGCTCAAGGCATCCCCATTTTTTGGAATGTTCTTTTTACCGGCGCCTTTGAGGGGGTCGATCAGATTGGCACCATGGATGCTCAGATTGTGCAGATCGGTGGAAACGATGTGGAGCCAGTAGCCCTGGCTGATCAGCGCTTCTGCGCTGTCGAAGGAGAAAGAGCCGCAACCATGCCCGAGG
>CAYFYU010000066.1:8569-22553 GCA_964347455.1 uncultured Spirochaetota bacterium
TGTCATAATCGGTGGCATCTACGCCGAGCTGGCCGCAGCCATGCCCGAGGTCCATAATCACTCCCTCTTCCCAGACCTTTTTAGCTTCAGGGAGAATTTTACCGTCGTGGTCCAGCAATTTCATCGTCTGTCCTGTATAGCAATGGGTCAGGAGATCCCCTGGTTTCAAAAAACCAAGCGCTGTTTTTAGATCGGGGGGAGCGGTTGAGAGATGCATCATAAGGGGCAGCTCTAATTCGTCAGCTGCTCGACGTGCCCGCTTGAGAGGCAATAGATCCTGTGCACCTCCGCTACGACCGGCACGTAGTTTAATACCTACCACAATATCGCGATGTCGGTTTACAACGCTCTTCAGAACTGAGATGTTGCAGTACTCTGGATTGGAAAGTTCATAGCCCTGGGCGACGAGTCCAATTGAAGAGATGTTGACAAAGGCGAAGATTTTGACTCTCGATGGTGTTACCACATAATCGCGTAATCCCTGCAGGGTTACTGCTCCAGCCGACCCAGCATCGACCCAGGTAGTCACACCAGCCTGGGAACCGATGGCCTCGGCGTCCACTCCCCAATAGGTCGCGCCCTTGTAGAGGTGGGCGTGCATATCGATCAAGCCAGGAGTCACGTATTGATCCGTAGCATCGATCACCTCGAATGCTGAATCGGCCGGGATGTTCCTATCTACAGCTGCAATACGATTTCGTTTCACGGCAACGTCCATCTTTCCGTTATAGCCAGCATCAGGGTCAATGACATCGCCGCCCTTGATAAGAAGATCGAACCGCATAGAGCTTCCTCATGTCTATTTGTCATCAATATTTACTATCAACGGCTGTACCTATGTCATTTACATTTCCGTTTGTTGCTCATTACAATTGGACTGCCTGCATCAGCGTTCTTCTTTTTTTTGTCCATACTTTTCCTGATAGAATTTATAAGACTCGGCTATTATTTCTTTGGGCAATTCATCAACTTTCCCCCGAAGCATAGCATAATGCATCGTCTGTGCAGCTTCCTCCAGCATAATCGCAGCCTTCAGAGCGGCATGTACGGTTTTGCCCACTGTAAATACGCCGTGGTTTCTCATCAGTATGGCCGGACAGGCGCCTATTTTTTCAACGATCTCTTTACCAATTTCCTCTCCACCGATCACCGCAAAATCTGATACAGGAATTGGGCTGCCGAACTCCATTGCAAGTGTCGTTAGGCACATTGGAAGGGTCTCACCCAAAACCGCAAAACTGGTTGCATAGGGTGAATGTGTATGAATGATGCTTTTGATATCCGAGCGATGTCGGTATACGTACAAATGTGTTGCTGTGTCAACCGATGGCGACAGGTCTCCCTCTACTATATTTCCATTAATATCAACCACGAGCAGGTGCTCCGGTTTCAGCTTATCGAAATCATACCCACTGGGTTTTATCAAAACGAGCCCGGTTTTATCATCAAGACCGCTCACATTGCCACTGGTGGCGGTTACCAGCCGGTTTTTTGGAAGAGCAATATTTGCTTCCCATACAATCTGACGCAATTCTTCCAGCATTATTCTTTTCTCCTGTAAACCAATGATTTGCCCTCAGGCACTTTCACCGTACAATACGAAAATACTTCATGTCAACAAATTTACAATTACCTATATGTAATATCCATTGCGCTTATAGATTTGCATTTTACTCCATGACTTTTCCATACGAAAAAGCCTAGCTGTATCTAATCCCCCACAAACTGATTGACGATTCATTTTGTTGTTCTATAATAATTGCAGCCAATTAGAGAAGCAGTTGATTGATTTATCTCATCAAAATACAAAAAAAGGAGGAAAAGCTATGTGGATATTACGTCTGAATATGGCTGATAGGACATCATTTCTGGAGGATGTACCGAAAAACTACCGTTTTCTTGGCGGTAGAGGAATCACGTCTAGCATAGTCCTTGACGAGGTACCCCCGCTCTGCCATCCACTTGGGCCCAATAATAAACTGGTGTTTTCGCCAGGTATCGTAACCGGTACTAAAGCTCCCACAGCTGCCCGTATCTCTGTGGGAGGCAAGTCACCACTTACAGGAACGATAAAAGAGTCAAATGCCGGTTCCGGCTGGTCCCCTGATCTGGCCTCAATGCGAATCAAAGCGCTGGTCATTGAAAATAAACCCAAAGAGACCGATAAGTTCTGGATAGCCCATATATCCTGGGATGGTTCTGCGGGCAAACCCAAGGTGGAGTTTTTACCTGCCGATGAGTATACGGGCAAAGATCTGTACGAGGTGTATCCAAAGCTCTTTGAACGCTTCGGTAAGGTGAATATCGCCGGTATCGGTATCGCAGGTGAGTTCCGATACAGCATGGCAGGCGTTGTTTTCAACGACCTTGTCAAAAGGCCGAGTCGCTATGCCGGCAGAGGCGGTTTGGGAGCCGTTATGGGCAGCAAAGGTTTGAAGTTTATTGTGACAGATGCGAAGGGCGCACCTGGTGTGGAAATCCTTGACCAGACCCTTTTCGAACAGGGCAGGAAAAAACTCAGTGATGCGCTGCGTACCGCTGACATTACCAAACCCAAGGGGAGCCTCAATTCATACGGCACAGCAGTTATGATCAACATTATAAATGAAGCAGGGGGGCTACCAACGAAAAACTTTTCCAGCGGCCGGTTCGAGAAGGCACCAAATATCGCTGGTGAGACTATCTTTGAGGTCAACAAAGAGCGTCTCGGAAAAGAGCTTTACAATCATTCCTGCAGCCCGGGGTGTATCATTCAGTGCTCGAATACCTGGCACAAACCGGACGGTACCGAACATGTCTCCTGCCTCGAGTATGAGTCTGATTGGGCCCTGGGCGCAAACTGCGGTATTGACGACCTCGATACCATTGCCGAACTCATCAGGCTTTGCAACGGCTACGGCCTTGATACCATCGAGACAGGCACTACCATAGCGGTAGCCATGGAGGCGGGTCTTGCTGAATTCGGTGATGGGAAAAGCTCCATCAACCTGCTGCACGAGATAGGAAAGGGAACCCCGCTCGGCCGTATACTGGGTAATGGAACCGAGGCGGCTGCAAAAGTCTTTGGAGTCGTGCGATGTCCGACTGTGAAGGGACAGAGTATCCCAGCGTATGAGCCGCGTGCAATAAAAGGTATCGGAATTACCTATGCCACATCTACAATGGGTGCTGATCACACTTCGGGTTACACGATATCTCCTGAAATCCTCAGCGTGGGTGGAGAGGCGGACCCTCTCAGCCCGAAAGGGAAGGCTGAATTGAGTCGTGCTTTCCAGTCCACCACAGCTTTCATTGTTGACTCTACAGGCCATTGTTTATTCATCACCTTCTCCATCCTGGATATCACAAGCGGCTTCGAAGGAGTCGTTGAAGAAGTAAACGGTGTTCTTGGAACCAACTATACCGTGGATGACGTCAAAAAGTTAGGTGACGAGATACTTCAGAAGGAGCGGACTTTCAATGAAGCAGCTGGCTTTACAAAGAGTCAGGACCGCCTTCCGGAGTTCATGAAATACGAGCAGCTTCCTCCACATAACAACGTGTATGATATACCAGATGAAGGAATAGATGCTGTCTTTGGTACGCTATAAAGTGAAACAAAGAGAATAATAACATTGAAGATGAACCAAGATTATCAATAGCAAGCATTGAAGGGATATAACATTGCCAAAGGTAATCATCGGAAATGATGGCTCATTCAAAATACCGGAGGATTACCTTGGTCGCCGCAGGCTGCCCAACTGTAAAGAATGGTGGCTCGACCAAAGGGGTAACGCCGTTGTTCTCTTGCCGAGGCTGGCCGATATACAAAAACTGTATGTGGAGCCAACGTCAAACTGCAACCTGAAATGCCGTACATGCATCCGAAATGTATGGGAAGAGGACAATAATTTCATGGATATGGACACCTTCCGCCATCTTATTGAGAAGACGGATGAGTTACCTGAACTGAGGAGAGTCGTGTTCGGCGGACTTGGCGAACCGCTTACACATCCCGAGCTCTTTGATATGATGTGCCTATCTCGAGATCAGGGCATAGCCGTAACACTGGACTCAAACGGCCATCTGCTGGACAAAGAAGTTTCCCGAGAGCTGGTGGGGCTTGGAGTGGATTCGCTTGTCGTTTCTCTTGATGGAATAGAGCCGAAGACCTATGCGGATATACGGGGAGCTGCTATATCTCGGGTGCTTGAAAATATCCACATTCTCAACGAAACGAAAAAAAAACAGGGATCGCTTCTTCCTTCACTGGAAATTGAATTCGTGGCCCTCCAGAGCAACATAGCAGAATTAGCCGGACTTGGTGAGCTGGCATCCAAACTTGACGCGGCACGTGTGCTTGTGAGCAATGTCCTGGCGTACACCGAAGAGATGCGTGATGAGGTTCTCTATGGTTACGAACCCCAGTCGCCGTTTAATACCAACAGCTGGCCTGTAAAAGTTGGGGCATGGGTCATGTGGGGAACACTGAATTTACCGCGAATGCATTGGGGAGCCGAGCAGCGCTGCAAATTTGTGCATGATCGGGCGGCGTTTGTGTGCTGGGATGGCAGTGTCGCACCCTGTTATGCGCTCTCTCATTCTTACAGTTATTTTGCGATAGATGGAAGAAAAAAGAATGTTGCACGCTATACATTGGGAAATATCAGGGAACAATCCCTCCTTGATATCTGGACCTCGGAGAATTATTGCCGCTTCAGGAGCGAGGTGGGAGAATTTAATTTCCCATCATGCCCCGATTGTGATCTGCGGGAGACCTGTGATCTGAGGGAGCAGAACGAGGGATGCTGGGGATGGAACCCGTCATGTGCGGATTGTTTGTGGGCACAGGATATTATTCGCTGTCCATGAGTTAAAAAGTGAAAATATACGTTAAATTATTTGCAAATCTTGTGCAGAAAGTTTCCAGAAATTGTAAGGCCCTAAATATAGATGGCACGCGTGCCGGTACTCCTATTGAAATAGAGCTTCCAAAAGACAGTACAATGGTCGATCTTCTCACTTATCTGGCTTTAGAGAAAGGTGAAACCTTTATCGCCTATGTAGATGGTCGAATACGAAAACTTGATTACCATCTTACCGAGGGCGACCAGGTCGGTATCTTTCCTCCCCTGGGAGGAGGCTGAATGGGAACCATAAAATTAGAGGTCTGGCTTTACGGGCCTCTTGCCCGATACGGTGGAAATGCAAGCAACAGGAGTTATTCCCAGTTGGTGTTGATGTTGCCGACCGGATCAAGGATGCGTGATCTCCTTGAGAAATTAGATATGCCGACAGAGAAAAGGAGCATGACTTTTATCAATGGAACCCTATCAGCCATGCCTGGAATTCAGCCTGATCTCGACAATATACTGAATGATGGCGATAGAGTGGCCTTTTTCCACGAAAAAAGTATGTGGCCTTTCCATTACAGGGATGGTGCAGCGGTAACACCCTCTTTGGCTGAGGAACTATCCAAAATAAACAGATGTTTTCACCGCTGGAACCCTTGAGTAAAACTGTTTTCAGATCAGCTTCCAGCAAAAACATACCGTATGCAACAGAGATATAACATTGGCTTTAATAAATATCAGGGCAGTTAAAAAAATTTAAAGTTTGAGCTCGTAAAAATATATATACCTAGGCTAAGGAGGTAAGAGTTGTGACGCAAAAAAGCCCTGCAAATGTTGTGGTTAAGGATATCAACCAGGTTTGTATATTAGTCAAGGACATAGAGGTTGTAGCCGAGAACTTCTGGAAAATTCTGGGCATCGGGCCATGGTCTATTTTCAATTGGGAATCACCTCTGCTCTATAAACGGGAATACTATGGGAAACCTGCATGGGCCAGGGAAAGGATAGCACTCGCTCAGGTGGGGAATGTGCAGCTCGAGATCGCACAGGTGGTTGATGGACCTTCCATATATGGAGATTGGGTAGAAGAGCATGGAGAAGGGCTACACCATATAAACTATCTCGTCAGTACAGCAGATGAATTACACAGAACTTTAGAAGCTTTTGCTCAGCAAGGCTTTTCAAATCTTCAGGGTGGAAGATTCGGTGATCCAAAAAAGGGGTATGGGTATAACTACATAGACATACCTCCTCTCAGGACCATATGGGAGCCGGTGTTTGAAAGTAAAGCTGGCCTGAAGCCTATCCTGTTTCCGGATACAAAGGAAAAAAGTCCTGCAAAGGTTAAGGTAAAGGGGATTAACCAGATTGCGGTTGCAGTAAACCACCTTGAGGTTGTGGCCGAGAACATCTGGAAGGTTCTGGGTATCGGCCCCTGGTCTCTGTACAACTGGGAAGAACCTCTGGTCTATGATCGCACATACCATGGTAAGCCAGTGTGGACAAGGGAAAGGATAGCACTTGCACAGGTTGGAGGTGTTCAGCTGGAGCTGGTCCAACCGGTTGATGGCCCCTCTATTTATCGGGACTGGATTGAGGAGCACGGTGAAGGCCTGCACCATATAAATTACTTGGTTGATTCTGCCCTTGAATTCGACAGGCACGTAACAGATCTTACCCAGCTCGGTTTTACAAGCATTCAGAGCGGAAAGTTCGGTTCTCCCGAAAAAAAGTACGCGTACAACTACTTTGATATTTCACCTCTTCGCAGCATTTGGGAGCCGGTCTACGGAGCTGAATCCGGTGGTGAGCCTGTTTTGATTCCGAAGGAGTAACCTATTATGACAACAAAATCGAGCCATGTTTCATCCAAAGAGTTTGATAATATATTTCAATCAGTCTGCAACTGGGGACGCTGGGGAGAGGATGATGAAAAGGGCACGCTCAACTACATCACTCCGAAACATGTTCGCAAGGCAGCATCGCTCGTACAATCAGGACGTACTGTTTCACTTGCCATACCAATAAACAAAACGGCCGGCCCGGACAATCCTCACCCGGCACTTCATTATGTTACCCATAACCACGATATTGACATTCCTCAGGGTGAACCCCATTTTGTACTGGACTTTCTGGGCAGTGAATGCCATGGCGACTGTCATACGCACATTGATGCCCTTTGCCATGTGAGCTACCGGGGCAAGCTGTACAATGATAAACCTGTAAGCACCGTTACCTCACAGGGTCCGGAAATTATGGACATCACCGCATTTGCCCACGGTATTGTGGGAAGGGGTGTTCTCCTGGATATACCTCTCCTTCGAAAAGTCAACTGGCTCGAACCCGGTGAAGCTGTAATGCCCGATGAGCTCGAGAAAGCTGAAAAAGTTCAGGGCGTGAGGTTGGGCGAGGGAGACATTTTTCTGTTTCGCACCGGTCATCATCGCAGACGACTCGACCTGGGCCCGTGGAACCCCGGCTACGACGGCGAGGGCAGGGCGGGTCTCCATGTGACCGCCATGCCATTGCTGCACGAACGTAAAGTGGCGGTTTTTTTACCGGACGGTGATGGAGAGACAGTCCCATGCAATGTGGAAGGCATGGCATACCCTGTACATACCCTCCAGATCACGGCAATGGGTATGCTATGCGCCGATAGTCTTCAGTTTGAGGAGCTTGTTAAAGTGTGTGAGGAGGAAAATCGCTGGGAGTTTATGGTCGTTGCAAACCCTCTTCGACTTCCAGGAGGCACCGGTTCTCTCTTCAACCCAATAGCCATATTCTAGCAGATCCAAATCAACTGCCCTTTTCAAGCAGATCGAGCAGCCATCGTGACTCCGGGCCTCGGGGTATCACGGGCCAAATGTCCACCACATGGTCGTCCTCTATGACGTGGTACGCCTCGAAGTAGCCAACCGCAAAAGGAGTGTAGTTGCACAGAAGCTCAACCCTATCACCTACCTTGAGCGGGCAGGATCTGTCAATTCTGTAGTTCCCATGCTCCTCGTCAGTACGGAAGATGGGAAAGTCGAACTTCTTTATTGTAGCCTCTGTCGCGCCAACTGTTTTTTTACCTGCATCAATAACGATGCGCTCGGGCCGCCTGCTGATGACCGTACTGAGAACGGATGTGGCCAGCTCGAAACGCGGATCGAGCTTGCGGTGATGACCGTCCATCGTTGCATAGGAACCTGGTTGTATTTCAGTAATCCGGGGATTCGAGGCGGTGACTTCCCAGGTGCCTGTTCCTGCAGCTGAAAGAATCTCACAGCCCATTCCATTGGCTGCCAGCATATCGGCTATTTTAACGAAGAAATCCATTGCTTCGTGGGCTAACCGGTGGCGTTTCTCACGTTCCGGCGTCAGCGAGCAGTGTCCCTCATAACCGGTCAAGCCAACGAAACGGAGGCCCGGTGCATCCGCTATCTTTTTTGCGAGTACAAGCGCCTGTTCTGGATTAGTTACGCCGCATCGCTGCATGCCGGTGTCAATCTCGATAAGAACACCGATGGTGCTCTCTGCACGAACCGCCGCCTGAGAGAGCTCATCGATATGTGCAGGGTCATCGACAGCGACTTTAGCCTCTGCCTCACGGGCAAGAAGTGCAAGCGCTCTTGTCTTCTCTGCACCCACGACCTGGTTGATAACGAAAATGTCCTGAATACCAGCCCGGGCCATGACGATGGCCTCCCAGACTGTGGCTGTGCCCACTCCGATTGCGCCTGCTTCAATCTGCATACGTGCGATGTGCGGGCTTTTGTGTACCTTGACGTGCGCCCTCAATTCTGCAGGTAAAGAGCGCATTCGTTCCTCCACTAAGGAGAGGTTCTTTCGAAGAATGTCCAGGTCGAGCAGGAGCGCTGGTGTTACCAGGTCCTCACGATACCGTCCGATGGCGGAACCATAGATCGAACGGACCTGCTCGTGAGCCTCGTCAACGATGTTTGCATCTTCGATATCTTTTCCCATGACAGCCTTCCTTTTCCGTTGCCGTTGAATCAGCGGTCGTAGTGTTTTTGTTACAATAAATTAGATTTAATTTTATGAAAAGTGAATTATTCCGGATATGTAAAAGTTAATACCGGATAGGTGCATGAAAAAGAGCTTGAAAAAAATCACTGGCGATTGTATAAAAAGTACGGATCGAATGTATGAACGCTCACGAATACGAAGCTGGTCTCTCTAAACACGAGATTGACACTCCGGCTCTTCTCGTTGATATCGCTGCAATGGAAAGAAACCTCAAGACAATGTCTGATTTTTTCAAGGGAAAAAAGACAAGGCTGCGACCTCATGTGAAGCTCCACAAGGCCACACCCATCCTGGCCCATATGCAACTTGAATCTGTAGAAGCGATCGGGGTAACATGCGCAAAGCTGTCTGAAGCCGAGATGATGGCAAAAGCAGGGATCAAAGATATCTTGATTGCCAATCAGGTTGTTGGCGCGAGAAAGGTAGAACGACTGATAAACCTGGCTGCGTACTCGGATGTCATGGTTGCAGTTGACTCATATGAGAATATAGACGAGCTGTCACGGGCGGCGCTCGCTAAAAAGGTTCAGTTGCGCACACTGGTCGAACTGAACGTTGGTAACAACCGATGCGGGGTCGAACCCTTCGAACAGACCCTTGAAATGGCCAGGGCTGTTCACAAGGCGCCTGGATTGCGTTTCATGGGCCTCATGGGTTACGACGGGCACTGCACGATGGGTGTCAAGGCTTCGGAGCGGGAGACATGCGCACGAAAGGCAAACAAAATCCTTATCCAGACCGTGGGGTATGTGGAGAAAGCTGGACTCAAGGTTGAGATAGTGAGCGGTAGCGGCACGTTTACGTACAGGTATGCAGCTCAATTAGGCGGCATAACAGAGATTCAGGCAGGTACATACCTTCTCATGGATACAGCCTTCCGGGAATCGGGAGTGACAGAATTCGAATTGACGCTCAGCGTACTCGCCACCGTCATTAGCAGACCAAAGTGGAAGGGGGCAGAGAATCTGGCCATAATCGATATGGGGAGAAAGGCCACCCACACCCACTACGGATTGCCTGAAGTCAAGTATCCACAGGGAGCGAATGTCATTGGACTGTCCCAGGAGCATGGAAAAGTTGAACTGGAGGATGAGGCACTTGATCTCAAGGTTGGTGACAAGCTGGAAGTGTGGGTCCGTGATGCCAACGATACTATCAACCTCTACGATAAATTCTACGCCATTCGCGATGAGACTGTCGAGGCAGTATGGGACATACCTGCCAGGGGTTTTTTAACCTAAAGGAATAGGAGGGTTCAACAAAATAAGAGGTGCGGGGTACGAAGTGAAGTATCAAAACACTACTTTTGCAACTCATTTTTATATATCGAATTATGAGTTTTATAAAGGGCACTCTATATTACAGAAAGGAGGTGAATCATATAAAAAATTTATAAAAAAGAACGGAGGTGAAGTGTAGTGAAAAAAGAAGAGAGATTTTATTAAAAAAAATTAAAAAGAAATAAAAAGGAGTAGAAAATGAAAAGGAAACTGTTGTTGATATTAGCAGCCATTGCAGTTATTTCACTCATAGCGTCTTTCGGTGTTTCTAATAGCGCGCTGGCATCAGGAGGTGAAGAAGAGGAAACAGCCGAAATGCCGCTCGTAGGATTTGGAATGTACTTTTATCAAGACCAGTGGTGGAAAGATATGAAAACTGCTGCAGAAGAAACAGCAGCCAAAGTAGGTGTCAGGCTCAATGTGGCAGATGCTGACGGTGATGCAGCGAAACAGGTTGCGCAATTAGAAGCCTTTATCGGGATGGGTGTGGATGGTATTATTTATGCTCCTGTAGAGCCTGAAGCTTCTCAAAGTGTTGTTGCTGAAGCAAAAGAGAAGGGTATCACAGTTATCAATATTGAGTCTGCTCTAAATGACAGAACCAATATAGACTGCTGGGTGCAGTTAGATCAGTATGGTTTTGGGACTATGCTTGCTGAAGAAGCCGCAAAGTTCATTGATGAAAACTATGGTGGAAAAGGAAAAGCTTTCCTTTTAATAGACCTCAGTAATAGTGTTCTTAGAGACAGGGTACAGGGTTTCAAGGACGCCTTCGCAGAACTTTCTCCAAATTCAGTTATTATTGATGAGCAGGATGCTGCTTGTGAAAGGGCAACAGCTCTGGATACCACGCTACAAGTCCTGACAGCTCATCCTGATGTAGCAGTAATATTTGGTGGTAATACGGAAATGGGAATGGGCGCAGCCAATGCCCTCGCTACGATAGGTGCAGATCCCGCAAAAGTAGCTGTTTACACAGAAGGCTGGGGAGCAGAATTCTATGATGCTTTAGTAAATGAACCAGCTTATATGAAAGCTTATGCGACTGGACCTTCCGTACCTATAGCTGAAAAATCTGTTAAAATTATGGCTGATTACCTGCTCAAAGGTAAACCATTAAATGAAATTGAGACTGTAGAAATGCAGTTGATCACCAAAGATAATATAGATGAGTTTATGGGGTGGTTCCAGTAAACCATTATTCGAAGATCTATTTTTAGTATGAACTGGTTTTCGATTATGGTTACTCTGATATTCTGGCAAAAGATTAGAAACATTGGGATATGTATAAATATTCCCAATGTTTCTAATTAAATTTAGATTTTTTTTAATTTCAACATATTGAAAGAGAATATTCTAGGCCTTGTCTTTACTTGTATTCATCCCTGTAAGGAGATTACTATGGCATGAGCAGGGACAATATTCTCTGGGATTGTACCAACATATTTAAGAGGAGGATTTAGTGGTCATAAGTGATAGATCTCTTAAGTTTAAAAATTTTATAAGAGATACAAGTAAAAACTTTGCAATAATTTATGTGGTAGTAGGTCTTGTATTTATTTTATGGGTTATCACCAGATTAGTTTTGGAGAGAAATGTTTTTCTGGGGCCTGCAAATATTATTAATATTTTAAGGCAGGTCTCAGTAGTGGGAATAGTAGCAGCAGGTCAATTTTTTGCTATAGTTACTGGACTTATCGATTTATCAGTCGGTTCCACTGTTGCAATGGCAGGAATTACTTATGCAGCTATATTTAAAATAGGTGGGACAGAGTTTATGGCTGTAGCAATACTGGGAGCACTAATTGTAGGACTTGTTGTAGGGCTTATAAATGGATCCTTGATTGCATATTTTCGATTGACACCTTTTATTGCCACACTTGGTATGATGCTTATAGTACGTGGGGCCATCTATGTGGCTACAGGAGCGCAGCCAATTTTTGGATTTGAAAAGTGGTATAATTACCCCGGCCGAGGGTGGATACTTGGAATACCTGTTCCAGTAATTATAATGTTTTTCCTGTATATTATACTAATAATCTTTGCCGAAAGAAATAGGGCAGGGCGGCATTTATATGCTATCGGCGGAAATGCCGTTGTAGCATACTTGAGCGGTATAAATATAAAAAGTTATAAGATGCTAGCCCTGGTAATATGTGGCGTACTTTGTGCAATAGCTGGAATAATCCTTGCAGGTAGATTGGATTCGGGTCAGCCCAATGCAGGAGAAGGTGATCTTTTATTTGATTCTATTATTGCTGTCGTCATAGGGGGAGTCAGTTTCACCGGTGGAAAAGGCAAACTGCTTGGTGTACTCTTCGGCGCATTGTTTATGACCATACTTTCGAATGGAATGACTCTATTGGGTACAGATGCATATGTTCAATCTGTTGCAAAAGGGATTATTTTTATATTTTCAATAGCATTGGATGTTTTTAGAAATAGAGAATTAGCTTAATTGTGGAAATTGACCAGCCCCCCCATACTTTGTACCACTTCGAGAATTAGTCTCACATGCGTAGGTGTGAGGGGGAGCGAAGCAGAACCGAACAACTACGCTCCCATAGTCGTTCAATGCGCTTGTGATTAACACACCACCCTTCATTACGCAGGAGTACGGTCATACGCTGATACCCGTACTGTCCATACTGCAGGACCAGTGCAGCCATACGCTGGATGAGTAGCTGCTCCTCATCAGATTCTCTTGATTGGTACCGTATGAGCTCTTCGCAGATATGAGTAATGGTCCGGCATCGGTTCGTCTGGCTCTGGAGTTTTTTGATTCAATAGCCAGTGCTTCCCCCCAGATTCTGGATGTCCAGGTCCTTCTCAACAACCAAACGCTTCAGCCGCAGTCATACCCTCGGCAATAAACACTTCAGCTTCTGGGGAGTTTTCGGATAATCTGTTCCGGTGTGTACCTTTTTTGGTCAATCACTCTGCCTCCTTCTGAAGATTTTCCCCTCCGATCTAACATAACATCTGGACCAGTTTTTTGGTGACAGGTCAGTTCGATGCATTGCCATAATGACAGGAATAAGGCGCATAATAGTAGAATATTTTCGAGTAAAAATTACTTTATTGTGTATTGTGTGTCAGAATATTGACATAAAATTTACGTGTGTTTTTACTGATGACAAGTTCAATCAAGGAGAGTATTCGAATGAGATATAAATTTATAAATTGGCGGGGTTGTCGTTTTCTGGGTGTTGTTCTAGCGTTGATGTTTTTCATTGTATGGAATGCCATTTCCGAGGAACCGGCACCGGTCGAGATTCGGGAATACGAAGGGAAGAAGCTTTCGCCTTTCGAAAGAAGATACATACCCTCCCTTAAAGGCCCACAGAACGTGGATATAAGTAAATACCGCCTGAAAATAGAAGGTTTGGTCAAAACACCGCAATCCCTTACGTATGAAGAGGGACTTGCATTACCCCATGCCAAACGCGTTATTACCCTTTATTGTATGGATGGATGGAACGAAACTTTACTTTTTGAGGGGGTACGATTTGCTGATCTTTTTGACCTGGCAAATCCTAAGAGGGGAGTGACAACTGTAATTTTTTATGCAGTCGATGGCTATTCGTCTTCTCTGGATTATGATTTTGTCAAGAAAAGAGATCTTATACTAGCAGCCAAAGTCAATGGAATCACACTCGATGCCATGCGTGGTTTCCCGTTCCAAGTGGTGGCCGAAGATAAATACGGGTGGTTAAGCGATGTTCAAGGTTACATGTCGCGTTGCTCAATTTTTTTAGGTCATGTATTGATGATCATCAATTTCATTCCCCCCCCCCCCCCCCCCCCCCCCCCCCCCCCCCCCCCCCCCCCCCCCCCCCC
>CAYFYU010000067.1:0-11055 GCA_964347455.1 uncultured Spirochaetota bacterium
TTTTCACAGGATTTCCCCTTACAGGACTCTCTTCGGTCGCTTTGGTCACAGCCAAACTTTTAGATAAAACTCGCGCTGTACTTTATTAAAGATTTACATAGGAATAGCATAGCAGGAATCACGGGGATCACAAGAAAAGTTGTAAGTATCCAGGCTGCATTGGCCAGATCCTCATTGAGGTGAAATAGTTTCACGAGCACCACCGCCATTATGGCTGTAGGCATAAATGATTCTACCAGAACAACCTTTACCGGAAGGAGATCCTCCATACCGAAGTATCCGAACACAAAGAGAAGAATAGAGCTAATGAGGGGGGTGTAGAGGAATTTAATGGTCGAAAGGACCAGTGCGTGCTTTACGTACTTGATGGACTGATGAAAGTCCACACTGAGACCAATTGCAAATGAATATCCAGCTGCAACCGTATAGGTGAGATACCGGGTAACAAGATAGTTTAAAAGATAGGGTCGCGGTATACCGGTAATGTTCAGGGACAAACCACAGATTATCGCTCCAATAGGCACGATACTTACCGGATTTTTCCCAAGCCCCAACAGGATCTGCGCTATTCGTGGCCGCGTTTCCCCCCCTATTATACTCATAAGTGGGAAGCCGACTGAGTAATAGTAGGGGATGTAGAGAGTTATGTACCAGCTGGCGATGTAGAGTCCCCTTTCGCCGAATAGTAAAAAACAGAGAAATATACCGAGTGTTGAACCAGTGTTTGAGAAAACAGAGCATGACGCGAAACTTGCCGTCTCTCCTCTATTTAAGGAAAGGATCCGTGAATAGATCAGTGCGGGAATGATCGTAAAGCTCTGCACTGCCACAAAGATCAGGGGGAGTGTTATGAGACGTGCATCATATAATTCTATTGACCAGAATGCATTAAGTGTAATAGGCGGTACAAAATAGATCATGAAGAAGCGTGAGAGAAACCTGCTCCTTTGAATGGGATTTATGAAGAGCCCTTTTATACCATAACCGAGCAGCAGAAATCCGTAAATGGCTGTGAGAAAGAGTAAGAATTTCAGTATCAACCGGCTGCCCTTCGGGTAAGGATCAATCTTTCATTATCTTCAAGATATTTTGTGTATAGGGCGCAGAGACAACGCCCTTCTCAGTAACAATGCCCTTGATATATTTGGCAGGAGTGACGTCAAAGGCGGGGTTATATACTGCGATATTTTCGGGAGCTGTCTGCAAGCCAAATCCTTTTGTGACCTCCTCAGCATTCCGTTCCTCAATAGGAATCGCGTCACCCGATAGAGTGCCCATGTCGATCGTTGAGATGGGTGCTGCAACGTAAAATGGTACGTTAAACTCCTTTGCGAGTACGGCAACACCGAGTGTACCAATTTTATTCGCCGTGTCGCCATTTGCTGCAATGCGATCAGCGCCAACGATGACCATATTGATCCTGTTCTGAGCCATAATAAACGCTGCCATGCTGTCGGTAATGAGCGTTGCCGGGATGTGAGCCTCCATCAATTCCCACGCCGTTATACGAGCGCCCTGAAGCAACGGCCTCGTTTCATCAACATAAACGTGAATTTTAATGCCCCTCTCCTTCGCTTTGAATATCGGTGCAAGTGCCGTTCCATACATGGCAGTTGCGAGGCCACCGGCGTTGCAGTGGGTAAGGAGGCTGTATCCATCCCTGATCAAACCGACCCCATGCTCTCCGATGGACCTGCAGATTCGTTTGTCCTCCTCAATCATGCGAATCGCTTCCTGTAGTATCCTCTCCTTCAGTGCTTTTACCGAAAGGCTTCTATTTTGCCGTACAATTTGCTTCATTCTATCTATTGCCCAGAAGAGGTTCACCGCAGTGGGCCTGGCTGAGCCCATGAAGCTGCACACTTCATAAAATGCCTGCTCGAATCTTCCTGTATCCGAGTCGTTGTAGTCTCTGATGCCGAGATAGATACCGAAGGCCGCGGCTATCCCAATTGCGGGTGCGCCCCTGATCTTAAGCTTCTTTATTGCCTCCCACATATCCTCCTTTGAATCAATCAGGATGAACTCCTTATTTAGAGGAAGCCTTGTCTGATCGAGGATTCGTATACTGTTATGAGAATACTCAATAGTTGGTACTGGCATCTATCTCTCTCTAAAAAGTGAGGTATGTTTATGATAATAAAGTATTTTGCATGTAGTCGAGCCCAAAATTAGTTGATTTTTCTGAGGAGATTATTTACTTTGGGGCATCACCAAAGAATTAAACTAGTTGACTGATTTAGGAGGAGAAAGAATGGCGTTACACAAGAGTCCTATGGAGCGGTTCTATCAAACCTGCGATACCAGTGAAATATGGTGGGATTCATCACCGCTCGTTTTCGAGTCGTGGTCGAAGAAAACCATCGAGGATGCGCCGCCCGAGCGCAAGGGGGAGATTGCCGAGTGGCATAGTCGCTACTACATGATTGATCGACCGCTCGAGCAGCTGTTCAGAGGTGTAACAACCAATCCTCCGTTGTCTTTGGCAGCGATAAACGATTGTCCTGGCTTCTGGAGGGAGTGGGTGGTTGAACAGAAGCGAAAACATCCTGGAGCGACAGCCCATGATATATGGTGGATAATGTACCGGGAGATCGTGAAGCGGGGAGCAGAGAAATACCTGGGGGTGTTCAATCATTCAGGATTTCAATATGGGTATCTCTCGGGTCAGGTGGATCCACGCGACTATAACAACGAGGAGGCTATGAAGAGCCAGGCTCTCCAGATTGCAGATGTCGCAACGAACATAATGATTAAGATTCCGGCAACTGCCGAAGGGGTCAATGTTATCAAATTTTTGACCTCCAGGGGAATACCTACAAACGCAACACTGGCTTTTGTACTTCCGCAGTTTGTGGCGGTAGCTAAGGCGGTGAAGGAGGGGTTGGAGATTGCAAAGAAGAACGCTGTGGACCTCTCTCGCTGGAGGTCGGTCATAACAACAATGACGGCACGGTATGAGGAGCTTGGTGATTTTGAGAAGGAAGGGGAGAAGCTGGGCATCAAGCTGACGGAGGCGGAGCTTCGCTGGTCATCAATCGCCATTCTCAAAAAGGCGATTGGATTTCTCATCGAGGGTAATTATCCGTCCAAGATGCTGGTGGCATCGATGCGGAAGGGACCCGTTGTTGACGGTCAAACACAGGTGTGGCATTTTGAAAAGCTTGCCGGTGCCGACCTGGTTTATACCTGTCCTGGTAAGTATATCAATATTGTCGATACATACTGTTACGATAGAGAGTTTAATCCCGAGGCATGGAAGGAGCCGGTGCATGAAGAGATGCTCCAGAAACTGAACAAGTTTAAATACTTCAGGGAGGCCTACGATCCCTATGGGCTTGAACCACCGCAGTTCAACACCCACCCTTCCACAGTTGCCACGGCCACGCAGTTCAGCAAGGCGACGGATGATATGGAGGGGTTTGTAGCAGAGACCCTGAAGAATGCGAATATAAAATCGAAAGTGCAGATCCTTGTATAACGTGATTCTTTGGGATAAATGCAATGTTCAGGAAATGCGGGATTACTTTTATCCCTCTGGTAGTAATAATATCCGCTGTATCCTCCCTCCTGTTTATAACCTCCTGCAATCAGGGTGGTTTATATCCATCCGCAGAAATCTGTGTGGTTTCGGATCCGCATTTATTCGACCCTGCGCTCGGGACCAGTGGAAGTGCGTTTGAGGATTATCTATCGGGAAGCAGGAAATTAATAGCCGAAAGTGAAGAGATCTTAAAATCACTCATTCAGGTAATCCTCAGTGAAGATGTTGAGATTGTTCTGGTAACGGGCGATCTAACCAAAGACGGTGAGCGCGCCAGCCATAACATGCTCGCGGGATATTTGGGGCTACTGGAAAGTGCGGGAAAGTATGTTTTTGTTGTTCCGGGAAATCATGACATTAACAATCTCAATTCTGTAAAATATTTAGACGCGGACAAGATCTCTGTGCCGTCGATATCTGCAAATGAATTTGCGGAGATTTACTACGATTACGGTTACGGGGAAGCTCTGTCTAGAGATACAGATTCTCTGAGTTATATTGTTGAACCAAGAGAAGGTCTCTGGATTATGGCGATGGATTCCTGCCAGTATGATGACGTCCCATCAACGGGTGGAGGATTTTCCGAGAGTACTTTGCAATGGATACTCTCAAAGCTGGAAGAGGCAAGGACAAAGAATATAACCGTATTTGGAATGATGCACCACGGTCTTGTCAACCATTTTAGCGCACAGAGTTTATTTTTTGCTGAATATATCATAGATGACTGGAAGAATGTATCCGATGCTTTTGCGGATATGGGAATGAAGATTGTTTTTACAGGGCATTTTCATGCTCAAGATATCGTGAAAGCTGTTAGTGATAATCTTGGCTTTATTTTCGATATCGAAACTGGCTCAATGGTTACCTATCCATGCCCACTACGGATCGTTCAGCTCAAACCTCACGGACATTTAACTATCTCGAGTAGAAAGGTTACTGAGATCGACTACGATACAGGGGGCAAGTCATTTCAGGAATATGCGAAGGATTTTTTAGAGAATGGTCTTGAGAACACAATGGCCGAATCGTTAGTCGATCAATTCCTGATCTCTCAATCTGATGCTCAGCAGTACGCTCCCTACATGGCATCGGGTTTAGTAGCGCATTATGAGGGAGATGAAACACCCTCGCCAGAAACCCGTAACATAATTGAGCAATTAAAAGAAGACTTGGATTTGAGAAAACAGATGCTTGGTTATGGGCTCGATTCTATTTGGAGCGATCTTCCACCCAGGGATAATGATATAATAATCGATCTGATAACAGGTACTATTTTATAAATCCCCCAGGCAAGAATTTTTTTCTGCAACTTCAGATCGACCAATTCCGGGTTGGGTCTGGCAGATTCAGTTCGATGAATTTAGAGGAAATCATACCGAAGAACGGATTACGCGCTGGAAATTTCAGGAATTATTCTGTACTCTTCGGTCCGGCATTACCCTTCTCTCAATGTCCATTCTTCTTTCTTTCCCAGACCGTCTGTCTTCGGTGAAGCGAAGGTCAACTTCTACCGGTTTATTGTGGACTCGTCGTTCCATTCCTGAACGTCTATCCTTGCCTGATCGCCGGTCATTGCCTTTTCTTCTGTGTTCGCCTGCTCTTCGCTCATCCATATGGGCCTCTCATTACTGATTACGATTGTTATAAAACGATACCCTGACAGGATAATTTTGTCAAGACCTGTCATTTGTGCAGCAATATCGATTTATAAATATGAATGTATATTCATACATATTATGCATATTTATACATAAACTTAAATCGCAGTCAAATTCAGATGTAATAATGTAATTAATTAGATGAAAATATATTAGAAATATAGAAACAATGAAAAAAAGCTTGACGGTTAATGAAAAAATGTATATATATACAATTCTTTATCGAATGGTGCGGGGGATATATGTGTGGTATAGTTGGTGGAATTGATGCTGCTAGAGGTATTCTTAAAGGCTCAGAAATTATTGAAGCCATAAGGGTACAGCATGAGCGGGGAAATGGGCTCGGAGGCGGGTTTGCAGCTTATGGAATTTATCCGGAGTTTAAAAGCTACTATGCACTTCACATCATTTGTGATAACGAGAAGGCAGCAAAACTTGCGGACGACTTCATCCGCTATCATCTCTATGTAAAGATTGCTGAGGACATGCCAACAAAGGATTTGAACAGCATTACCTGGCATCCGCTTCTAAAACGATATTTTACCTTTCCTGGTCCGAGCAACGAGGACCTGAAACTTTCCAACCTCAGCGTGTCAACGGTCCATGAGGAGAAAGAGATGCTCGACCAGTATATGAAGAAGTTTGTCTTCGATTTCAACCGAAGTATTCCTGGCGCCTATGTAATGTCTTGCGGAAAAAACATGGGTGTATTTAAGGGAGTGGGATATCCAGAGCAGATTGGAGAGTTCTTTCTCATCGACAGAATGGAGGCGTCGATCTGGATCGCGCACAGCCGATTTCCAACGAACACCCAGAGTTGGTGGGGTGGAGCACACCCGTTTTCACTCCTCGAATGGTCCGTTGTTCATAACGGAGAGATAACTTCGTACGGCGTGAACAGAAACTATCTCCAGATGTACGGCTACGAGTGCATGCTTCGAACGGACACGGAGGTTATCAGTTATCTATTCGATCTCTTCGTGAGGGAACGGAGAATGTCCATAGAGGATACCTGCTCTATTCTGTCACCACCTCTCTGGGATGAGCTTGATGAGATAGAGGATAAAGAAAAAAAGGCAAAATTGACAAGACTACGACAGTACTATCCTCAGGCCCTGCTCAATGGGCCCTTCGCAATACTGGTGAGTAATGGAGAAAGTATGATCGCAATGAATGACAACCTTAAGCTGCGACCACTTGTCTGCGCTGTACAAAAGGACCGTTACTATTTTTCCAGTGAAGAGTGTTCCTTCGAGGTGCTCTGTCCCGAAAGGGAGAGAACTTGGTTGCTTACGGGCGGAAAACCGGAGATTGTGCGAATGCAGGGGATGCACAATGCAGCGGCCTGAAAAAGAGAAAGTTCACATAGTGAAACCAGCAGCCACCCCACAGCTCGATATGAGGGCGAACTGGAAATGGCCGGTAAAGTATATGCCCGTTTTTGATTATGACCGTTGTACCCGTTGCGGTCTCTGTGCAAAGGCGTGTACATGGGGTGAGATTCGGCTTGTAGTCGAGAGTGTAGAGGATGGTAAACCTGTCACAAAACCGGTAGCAAATAGGAGTTCCTGCGGAGCCTGCCACTACTGTGAGCGTCAATGCCCAGAAGAGGCCATAGCAATCGTGGATACACCCTTCGTCTCTTCACATCGGTACTGGAGGGGCGATCAAAAAAATCTCTGGCGTCAGGTCGATCCCAATCATACGGGACATGTCCTGCTTACATCTACCGGTTCTGATTCCGAGCAGATGAGCTATTTCGACAGACTCATGTTCGATGCTTGTCAGGTAACAAATCCTCCGATTGACCCTTTAAGGGAACCGATGGAACTGAGAACATTTCTCGGAAGAAAGGATTTTACCGGCGAGACTGCTCCGCCTCTGCTCATGCTCGAACGACCAATTCTCTTTTCAGCGATGAGTTTTGGATCTATAAATCTGAGGGTTCAGATAGCCGAAGCACGGGCAGCCCAGAGGCTCGGTACGTTCTGGAATACTGGTGAAGGAGGTCTCCATAAGGATCTCAACCGCTACAATGCCAACACAATTGTACAGGTTGCCTCTGGAAGATTCGGTGTTAACCCGCGGTTTTTTAAAAATTGTTCTGCAGTGGAAATAAAGATCGGACAGGGGGCAAAACCGGGAATTGGAGGGCATCTTCCCGGGGAAAAGGTAACCGGTGCGATATCACGCACGAGGATGATACCCGAAGGTTCAGATGCACTCTCCCCTGCGCCACATCATGATATCTACTCGATTGAGGATCTTCGGCAGCTCATCTTTGCCATCAAAGAGACCACCCGCTACGAGAAACCGGTCTCAGTCAAAGTTTCCGCTGTTCATAATGTTGCACCTATCGTTTCTGGAATTGCGCGTGCCGGTGCGGATATTATTGCAATTGATGGCTTCAGGGGTGGTACCGGGGCTGCTCCAAGGCGAATAAGACAATCAATGGGAATTCCAATAGAGCTCGCAATTTCTGCGGCAGACAGGCGGTTGCAGGAGGAGCGAATCCGCGACAGGGTGTCTCTTATAGCTGCGGGTGGTATAAGGAATTCGGCGGATGTGCTGAAGGCAATCTGTCTCGGTGCTGACGCGGTGTACCTTGGAACTGCCGTTCTCGTTGCCCTTGGCTGCGGACTCTGTCAGCGCTGCTATGCCTCGCGATGTAGTTATGGAATTACCACCAATCGGACGGACCTGGCCCCAAGAATCGATATCGATCTCGCTACCGAAGCATTGGTGAACCTGGTCACAGCCTGGTCTGATGAGATTAAAGAGCTCATGGGAGGAATGGGTATCAACACGGTCGGCTCACTGGTCGGGAATCGTGAGCGCCTGCGCGGTATTCATCTCACCAGAGATGAAATGGAGGCGCTCGGGGTAAAACAAGCCGGGCGGTGATACATCGGCCGAAGGTCCTGTCAAGGGGAGGAAGGATGGAAGAAACTCGGACAGAACTCAGGATAAGAGTTGGAACCACCCATTATCGTAAGCTTGGAGAGGTGATCCGCAGAAAGATCCACGAAGGCGTGAGTCATTTTATTCTGGAGGATGTTATTGGACAGCGCTACATTGGGGCAGGTCTTGACCATGGAATAAATATTGAGATCAGGGGTATACCTGGACAGGACCTGGGTGTTTTCAATGGAGGGGCGCAGCTCGTCGTATATGGGAATGCACAGGACGGTGTTGGAAATACGATGAATGACGGTCGGATTATCGTTCACGGGAGCGTTGGGGATATTCCAGGTCATATGATCAGAAACGGCAAGATCTATATAAGAGGTTCAGCGGGCTTTCGAGCAGGGATCATGATGAAAGAGTACGGATCGAAGCATCCCGTAATGATCATTGGTGAAAGTATCGGAGATTATGTGGGTGAATATATGGCAGGGGGAACCATCATTGTTGTGGGGTACAGTCTGCCCAATGGTACGTCGCCGGTTTCCCAGCATGTAGCATCTGGTATGTTCGGTGGAAAGATTTACGTGCGTGGGCCGATATCCAAAAATCAGCTCGGACAGGGAGCTGTGATGCACCCTGCCACGCCCGAGGAGATAGATTTAATAAGACCCTATCTCGAAGAGTATGCCGGTATGTTTGATCTGAATTTGAAAAGGATACTGAATGCTCCTTTTACGGTGATCAGGAGAGAGGGCGGAAGACCTTACGGAAATCTCTACGTTCCTTCCAGCAAAATTGCCCGCGAGCTGAATCCGGTGCACAGGAACATAGTGCCACCATGTGCCCACGCATGTGCAGTTGGTATTCCCAATCCAATAATTATAAGGAAGCTCCGCAATGGAGCTACCCAGGAGGCTTTTGATATCATCGACGATTATACACCCTTTCGGTATTCCTGCTGTGGTATGGTCTGTCCTGGGCTTTGCAGGGCCGCATGTTCCCGGAATATGCTCGATGCACCGGTTGCCATCGATGCAATATCGAGAAAATACCATCCCACCGGTCGGGTCAAGCTTCTTGAGCCACCAAAGCGAGAGCACATCGGGATCATTGGCGCGGGACCTTCAGGACTTTCTGCTGCGTGGCATCTTGCACGGCGAGGTTATACGGTTACGGTCTACGAAAAGGAGAGGGACATTGGTGGCAAGCTCATGCACAACATACCGGAGGAGAGGCTGCCACGGAAAGAGGTATTGAAGGACCTGAATCGTATACGCTCCCTCGGTATACGGTTTGTTACCGGAAGGACAGTCGATGCAAAACTATTCAATCAATTGCGGAATAGTTGTACGGCACTCATTCTGGCCGTTGGGGCACAGAAGCCGCGGAGCATCGGTTTCACAGGAGAAAAAAGGGCAATTTCCTCCTTTCATTTTCTCAGATCCACCAGAATGGGCAGGTGGGACCAGGATATGGAGGAAAAATCGGTGGTGATTGTCGGAGCAGGGAACGTTGCGATGGATGCGGCCAGTGAATGTTTCCGTCTGGGGGCGAAGGAGGTTACCGCCATAGACATTCAAAAGCCTGCGGCATTTGGCTCTGAGCTCGAGAGAGCGATGGACAGGGGGGTGAGAATTCTCTTTCCGCGAAAGATAGAGAGTTTTGAGGGAGGGACTGTTAAATTGAATACCGGAGAAGAGCTTGCGGCGGATCTCCTCATCGAATCAATAGGTGAGCTCCCGGAGCTCGATTTTGTTGGTGAAAAATTCGTTGTGGACGATAACTCTTTCGTTACAAGCATACCAGGGCTCTACATTATTGGAGATGCCCTTATGCCAGGATTGGTTACACATTCCATCGGTATGGGAAAAAAAGCGGCCCTTTTTATTCACAGTGTACTGAGTGGAATGCCGCTGGCCGAGGAATCGCAACCGGTGGTCGACAAAAGGAGAATAAATCCGGCCTATTTTCAGGAAACGTTATTCGACTCACTTGATACTTGCTTCTCATGCGGGACCTGCATTCAGTGTGATATATGCATTGAGCATTGTCCCCGTGGCGCAGTCGAGCGAGTCGGAGAACATTTCATAATATGCGATGAGCTCTGTTCGGGATGCGGTGTCTGTGCATCGGTGTGCCCGAGGGGAGCTATTACAATGGAAGAAAAGATAGATAAGAAGGAGGAGTGCCCTGAGTAGTCAGGAATTTAGACACAATCAGATTCGATCGTTGCTGGAAAGGGAGAATATACATTCTCAGGAAGAGTTGCGGCTGAAACTGAAAGGCCACGGTATAGTGGTTACACAGGCAACACTCTCCCGTGATTTGAAAATGCTCGGCATAGTGCGTGTCTTTGATGGGAAAAAAGGCTATGTGTACACATTGAATCAGACAGGTGGCATCGGAATTGAACCGGTTGATCGAGAAGATCTGATCAGGGAAATATCGGGAGTAACCTTTTCGGGCAATCTTGCAGTTGTCAAGACCAAGCTCGGTCATGCAACGGGTGTTGCCTTCGAAATCGATCGGCTCAACCTACCTGAAGTGATTGGGACTGTGGGCGGCGATGATACTCTTCTGGTCGTTCTCAGGGAGGGGGCGAATCGGGAAGCGCTTGTCAAGGCGTTGCGGTTGTAGTATCGATACAAGGCCGAAGGTCCTGTCAAGGAACGAAGGTCCTGTCAAGGAACGAACTTCAGGAAAATCCAAGACTCAACTCTTCTGCAAACTTCTTTATTCGCGCGTATACCCTTTGAACCTCCTCCTTCGGGGTTGAGGCTCCGCTGAGTATACCTACTCTCTTTACATTTTTAAACCAGCTCTTCTGGAGCTCTTCTGAGCTCTCTATATGAACAGCAGGTACTCTTTCTCTGACAATATTGAAGAGTGTTTTGGTATTACTTGAATTTCTTCCTCCCACAACCAACATAAAATCAACCTTCGCCG
>CAYFYU010000067.1:11076-22429 GCA_964347455.1 uncultured Spirochaetota bacterium
CAACTGCATTTTCGTCTGTTCTGGGTGGCAGTTTCACCTCTTCGGGTTTTTCGATGACCCGGGCATTGCCTTCAGTCAGAGAAAGTATAGCCTGTACTTCCGGATGGTGGGCGTTCCCGACAATAAAAATATGGCAGCCCTCTCCCGTAAGTTGGGTCACGAGACGATGTATCTTCTTTACCTTTGGGCAGGTAACATCATAAATTTGTAATTTTTTTTTCCTGGCCCGCTCCACTAAATCCAGCGGAAGTCCGTGGGTTCTAATGACGAATCTGCTGCCATCGGGAATTGTACTTATACTATTGGTGGTCTCCATACCGTACTGTTCCAGATTCTCGACCACCTCGTGATTGTGAATTATCTCCCCGAGACAGTACAGCTTCTCATTCTTTGTCAGCTCGTTCTTTACGCCTTCGATAGCTCGCTGTACACCCGAGCAGAAACCGGCCATCTTTCCAACGATAATTTTCATAGCCTTTAGGAGGTCCTCTTTAGGAGGTACTGCAATATTTCCGTGAGAATATTCCGGTAACGTTTCTCCACATCAAGCGAATCGATGTGTTGCCGTGCTTCATTACTCAATTCTTCCATTTTTTTCTGTATTTTTTCCTGTATCCCATACCGTAGTGCCAGCTCCCTGAGATCGATCAACGCTGATGAGTCTATCTCACTGCTGCAAATCATTCTATTGAGGATTTCTTTATCACTTTCACTGAGGGTGAGCTTTTGATCGCTTCCCTCTTTCAGTAAATCGCTGAGATGATGGTAGTAGAGTGTTTTTTTTCCCTCTTTGATATCAGTTCCGACAGGCTTGCCCGTTACCGCCTCTTTTCCGAATAGATCGAGTTCATCGTCCTTTATCTGAAAGATAATGCCCATATACTCTCCGATCTCTCGAAGCAATCTGATGCTTTTGGGGTCTCCCCCTGCTGCGAGCGCACCGGTTGCAAGGGGGAGTGAAAAGCTGTACCGAGCTGTTTTGAATCGGTAGAGGTCCATGATACTCGCTTCGGTGACCTTTTCAGGTGTCATGCTGAAGTAGACGTCCTGCATCTGCGCAAGCCCTACCGCAGCAAGCTCTCCTGTCCAGGATGAGAGAATTCTCTGCCTTATTTCTGAATCTATGTCCAGATTGGAGAGAATTTCAAAGGCGAGGAAGAATCCGATATCACCGGCGCATATACCGAGACTGGTACCGAAATGGGCGGCATCTCGTATCTTTTTTATGTCACCCAGCTCTTTATACTGATAGAAAATGGATTTTTCACCTCTTCGGGTTGTATCCCTATCCATAATGTCATCATGGATGAGCAGGGAGGAGTGGATTATTTCGATTGCGGCAGCTATATTGAGTATCGAGTTTGCAAGACGGGGATGATACATCCTGTAAGAGAGGATAATAAGGCCCCCGCGTATCATCTTTCCCTGCAATGAAAAGTTCATCAATTTCCTGATAGAATCTCGACCCCACGGATTTACCCTGTTAAGCTCACGTTCCTTTTCCTGGAGGTACTCCACTATAAACTGCCCTATCGGTTTTCTATATTTCTGTATGAATCGATGCATTGAAAAGTTCCTATTAAAATCGCTCTACAAAGGCTCCCTTCGGTCGCGGCACTGCAATACCCCTTCCAACTGTTTGTTTACAAATTATCTAGATGTTTAGAATTTAAAATCGCTCTACAAATATACTAGTAAAGCCTCTCCACGTCCCCTTTAAAAGGGGGCGAAATCCCCTGTTTCGGTAAAGGTTTTGAAGTCGAGGAGGATCTTTATAAATCGTGGGTCATTGAATGGAGGTGAATGGAAATAGAGGAGATGGGACTCCTCACATGAGTCTGAAGCTCCGAAATTCTGAATAGAGCCTGAGGAGATGGACCGAATGCTCCGGACCAGTTTCGGTTCTATTCTGTCCGGTCTTCGTATAAGGTATGTTCGTCTGATTGGCATGTACTCAGGCGTTATATAGTCGATGTGCCAGTGCTTGTTCTTTCTTTTCCTCCTATGTCTTGATACTCGCGAGTCCAGGGAGCTCATACCGGATCCGGCATACACGTAGTACCCTTTTGGGAAGAGCACCTTTCCCAGGTTTCCGATTTCAAGCCGCCTTTCACGACCATTTTCCAGAACGAGTAGGTAGCTACCCCTGTTACCGCTGCTCTTCTTTGCTGTCAGTGTATCCACAGAAACCTCTTTGAATGTCAAGAGGTCAACTGTGACGGGATCGATGAGTTTGAACGAGTATGCACGAAAGCTCACATTTTTCTGATCCAGAACTTGTTTTACAAAGTCAGGATCGGTGTGAAAGTTTGGAATCAACCTGACGGTCGCTGGATTGGGAATGACAAATATCATTACTGCGCTGTAGCCTTTATCTTGGACCAAAGACATATGGTCGATATGGGATCGCGCTCTTGGGGTTGGTGCATCTGGAAATAGGGCCACCCCGTTATGGGATAGTGTACATGTTTTAACTTCGACGATGAGTTGCGGTGCGTCTCTTCTCTGGAGGAGGAAATCAAACCGGCTTTTTCCAATCATCTGTTCAGCCGATACCGTCTCTATATGTCCGATACCGGAAAGCTGCCTGGTATCGAGCAGCCTGTGTACGACCCTATTCATCAGAATAGTGTCGAGAAGGACGAAGTTCCCCTGATAGGAGGCGGATATGACCTTAAAATTGAACTTATCGGATCGAAAAGGTACTACGAAAAAAGGAGTGCCATCAATGCAGTACTCTTCAAGCCTTCCGGTATTTGGCAGATATGCCTTGAAGAGCTTACCATCTGTAGACAGCAGCACGGTAAACCTGTTTGGCCGATCCCGGAATATACCCCTTTTCCAAAAGTCGCCGAACTTCAAGGTATTCCTCTCTATATCATCTTTGTTTAGCATTGCTCTGGCGAACGTGGATGCACGGGATTCCCGTCTCCACCAAGATCAGACGAAAAATGCTGCAATTTCCCTAGACTTTATTCAGGGTGGCGTACTTATGCATCTACTATATCAGCAATCCGATTTCTTGGGAAGTGGAGGCTTTCATGTCCGGTAACAGTTTTGGCCGGTTGTTCAGGGTGAGCACTTTTGGCGAAAGTCACGGAGCGGGGATTGGAGTTGTAATCGACGGTGTACCGTCGAATCTACCTCCCTCTGAGCGAGACATACAGGTTGAGCTGGACCGACGCAGACCCGGCCAGAGCAGAATCACCACTTAGAGAAGTGAAGCTTAACGGGTGCGTTCGGGCAGAGCGGATCGATTACTCGGAGATTGAAAAAAAGCATCGTACGGAGTCCCGATAAGAAAATGGCCAAAGCCATGATCGAAAGAATCGAACAAGCAAATAAGGCGGGAGATTCTGTGGGGGGAATCGTCGAGGTAATTGTGAAGGGATTTGCAGCTGCATCCATGAAGGGATCACAGTACAGTGGCCCCTATGTCACGAAGGGCGGTCGGGTACAAACATGAACGAACAATGCAGGGGGAATACTGGGAGGAATTTCAACTGGTGAAGAAATCGTGCTGAGAGCAGCGGTTCGTCCTCCTGCCACCATAACAAGATCCCGGGAGACGGTCACCAGAAATGGTAAGAAAAAGATTATAGAGCTTCATGGACGTCACGATCCATGCATAGTAACGAGAATCGTCCCTGTTGTGGAGGCTATGATGGGTATTACGATTATGAATTTCATTCTCATACAAAAGCCCTTTAAAAATACCAACTGAGAGGCTGGTAACTTAGCTAACACAGTCAAATGTTGTGGTAGGCTTAAGCTTTGTCCCCTGTGTACTTCAGGATTAGAATTGTTGCAAAAATCGAAGATCGCCGCTGTGAAAGAGACGAATGTCATCAATCTCATATCTCATCATCACCAACCGATCGAGTCCCAACCCGAAGGCAAAACCCGAGTATATCTCAGGATCAATCTTTCCTGCTCGCAGCACATTCGGGTGAACCAGTCCGCATCCGAGCATCTCATTCCAACCCGTGTTCTTGCAGACTGAACATCCCTTACCATTGCATAACTGGCAGTTTATATCCAGCTCAAACCCAGGTTCCACAAAGGGGAAGTATCCGGGACGCAGGCGTATCGTTACTTCTCGGTGGAAAACCGAGTTGAGCATCGTTTTCATCACAGCGATGAGATTTGCTATAGAGATGTCTCTATCGATCATGAGCCCTTCTACCTGATAGAAGGTGTGCTCATGCGATGCATCGGTTTCCTCGTAGCGGAACACCCTTCCAATTGAAATCGCTCTTATCGGCGGCTTGAATTTCTCCATGAGCCGTATCTGGACACAGGATGTATGGGTTCTCAGGGGATTTCCATCGGTTGTCCAGATCGTGTCCTGCATGTCTCGTGCAGGATGGTCCTTCGGAATATTAAGAGCTTCGAAGTTGTAATAGTCGGTCTCAATTTCGGGACCGGTTGCAATCATGAATCCCATGGAGGTGAAGATATCTTCGACTTCCATGCGCATCTGAGTTATCGGATGAAGATGTCCGGCTTGCTTTTTTATTCCCGGCTCAGTAATGTCGACGAATTCGTCCACTTCGAGGGTATCGAAAATTTCATCCGATAATTCTTCGTTTTTTCTCCCCAGGAGATTCTCTATTTTTGTTTTCACGATATTTGATTTTTTACCGACCTTTGGTCTCATTTCGGGCGTTAGATTACCCAGACCTTTGAGGATTGCAACGAGTTCGCTCTTTCTCCCGAGATATTTGATGCGCAACTGTTCCAAATCTTTTAGAGAATCGGTCTTTTTTATATCCCGTTCCGCTCTTGTGATCAGGTTATCGAGCTGCTCTAAAATATCCATACACTACCTCACGTACATTATATCAGGTAATTTTCTTGATATTGAATCCTCAACATGCGCTCTTAATATAATACTGGGGCTGGGGGAAAGTTTAAAAAAAGTGTTTTTCTTGGAAGAGCTTGCTACGGAGCATTCTTAAGGGGAATCAGGGAGAGTTATTTTACCCGGGCCTTCTTTGCGATTGTATTCCTTTTGACTATCTGGGTCTGCAGGGCAACGCGCTTGACAATGCTGTCTTTTCTCTTAATGTTGTTTATCAGGATTTCAGCACCAAGCTCTGCCATCTGGGTATTCGGTAGTTTAACTGTTGATAACGGGGGACTTAAGTACTTTGAGCCTGCCCGGTCTCCAAAACCTATTAAGGAAAGGTCTTCGGGAACCCGCAGACTGTGCTCCTTTGCAGCACAGAGCGCTCCCCAGGCAACTCTGTCGTCTGTGGTTAGTATTGCACTGAACAATCTCCCTTCTGCAAGGGATTTAACTGCTCCGTAGCCGAGGGATTCCTTTTCAGTGCTCGAATCTCTGTTTCTTATAAGGAGTTCCTCTTTATACTGTATTCCATTTTCATCGAGGGCAAAGAGATAGCCCCTCTTGATTTCCTGTGTGCTGTTCAGTTCAGGATTGTCCTCGATAAATAGGATTTGGGTATGTCCGTAATTGATGAGTTCTTTCGTTGCCTGGTATCCACCTCCAAAATAATCAATTTGAACACGATTTGCATCTTCACGTTCAAAGTCACCTCCCAGAAAGACGATGTTTGCTCCAGACTGAATGAGCTTTCTCAAAGAGCTTTCCTCTCGCCGTGGATCGACGAGGAGCAAACCATCGTATTTACCCTCCTTCAGGAGTGTGATACAGCTTTTCATGTCCACATTCAAGATTACTTCAACGGCAAATCCATCTTCCTGAAAAGTTTTAATTGATGATCCGATAGTTCCGGGGGATCCAAGCAGACAGTCTTCCCATACGACTACTCCGATCGTGCCGGTCAAACCAGTTTTCAAACTTTTTGCTGTGAGGTTTACAGCATAGCCAAGCTCTCGAATCGCTGTGCGTACCCGCTTCTCTGTTTCGGTAGTGACGCTCCCCTTGTCGTTCAATACCCTCGATACGGTTGCTATAGAAACACCGGCCTGGACTGCAACATCCTTTATAGTTGTCATGATTCCTTATCCTCCGTATCGCTATTGTAGCCCTGAATGGAGGGAAAGTCAATGTAAACGTTTACATTGACTTTTTGAAAAATACAGCTTTATATGCCATTTATGGATATTTCACTATTTTGAGGGCAAATGAGATAATAATGTTGACAAAAAATCGTAATTATGTATATATACTAGAGCACGTTGAATTTCATAATGTGTATTGTATTAATGTAAACGTTTACATTTAAAATTTTGGAGGGAGTTATGGCTCAGGTAAGAATGGTCAACCTAAACAAAATCTTTGAGGGAAGCGTTGAGGCGGTAAAGAATTTCAATCTTGAAATCAACGACAAGGAGTTTGTCGTGCTCGTCGGTCCCTCAGGATGCGGTAAGTCCACAACGCTACGCTGCGTTGCAGGACTCGAAGAGATTACGGATGGAGAAATCTACATCGGTGGTAAACTTGTCAATGATATACCACCGAAAGACCGGGATATCGCCATGGTATTTCAGAACTATGCGCTGTATCCCCACATGAATGTCTACAAGAATCTCTCCTTCGGTCTCGAGCTGCGCAAAATGAAGAAGGAGGAGATCGACAAACGGGTTCATGAGGCCGCTCAGATACTCGATATCGAGCATCTCTTGGCCCGAAAACCAAAGGCACTTTCAGGCGGCCAGCGCCAGAGAGTTGCTGTCGGAAGAGCAATTGTACGCAAACCGGCTGTTTTTCTCTTTGATGAACCTTTATCGAACCTCGATGCAAAGCTCAGGGTTCAGATGCGTACCGAGATTGCAAAGCTCCATCAGAGCCTCCAGGCAACAATGATCTACGTTACCCACGATCAGGTGGAGGCGATGACCATGGGGAGCAGGATTGTTGTCATGAAGGATGGGTTGATTCAACAGGTCTCGGATCCGCTGACCCTTTACGATTTTCCGGTGAACAAGTTCGTCGCCGGATTCATCGGGAGTCCTCCCATGAACTTCATCGATGTTGACTTAGCAAAGGACGGTTCAGATTATTTCGTGAAAACCAGTGCCTTCAAGATTAAAATGCCTAAGAATCAACAGGATAAAATTGCGAAATACCAAGGGAAAAAGGTAACTTTCGGATTCCGTCCAGAGGATCTGATCGATGAGGCCATTTCGAAGGACAAGGCCGGAAAGCTCATCAAAGCCAAGGTAGAGGTTATCGAGCCGCTTGGTTCCGAAATCTTTCTCTATCTAAGCGCTGGCACCGATAATTTCGTGGCGAGAGTACCCCATCAATACCAAACTCAAATTGGAGCTGAAGTGGGGTTTGCTGTCGACACAAGTAAGAGCCACCTCTTTGATATCGATACAGAGGATGCTATATTCTGACGTCTTTAGTGTAATGCATGTAGATGTTTCATTCGGATAGGGGCACCCTATGGGTGCCCTTTTTTATGTGTGCATGGAAGTGTGCACCTATAAAAAACAGACAACAAAAAAGTAGGCATTAATGAGGTTTGATGCAGAAATTGCATAAAAAAATGGTTTCCTAGTTTATGAGTGGAGCTTTTCAGGAAAGATTCTCTACTTCTCTTTTGAATTGGTGAATGTCCAGTGGTTCATAAAGAACGCTTATGTTACGCTCATTTTTATAGGTTTTTATGACGCCTTCAATATTTTCACCTTCATCTGCAATAATGAGCAGTGGGAGGCTTTTTGTCTCCTCATTATCGGAAAACGATTCTATCAAAGATTCCAAAGTCAGTTTTGAAAGCTTGGTACCGGAAATGATGAACGACGGTTTGGTATTTCCAATTGCAATCCCAATGCTGATCAGATCGTTGGCGGTAACGACATCAAAGTCGAGCATTTCGAGCAAACCACTGATAAATTTAATCCTGTCCTTATTCTCCTCTATAATAAGTACAAAATCATTGGCATCAAGATTGGGCATGTTGAATTCCTGCCTAAAACGCTCGAGTTCGATCCGCTCAATCTTGTAAAATCCGCCGGGTGTGGTTTTAGCCCTGATTTTACCGCTCTGGCACCATTTCCTCACCGATTGTTGTGAAACTCCCAGCAATCGAGCAGCTTCTTCAGTACTGATGATTTTTCCGTCTCCCTTCAGCATAACATCTCCCTCGCGTAAAATTTATGCACAATATGATAACACAAATAAAAAGATAATACAATTATTAAGCTTAGATTTTTTATATTTTTTTACAATTAGGGTAAACTTCGCGTTTTTACTTTTTCCTCACTAGATGACAAAAATTAACCATTTTATAGTTTTTCACCCCTCGATTCAGGGACGTTTGAAACCCTTAAACGGTTTTACAAGGCTGTTTGTGAAAAACATAAATGCAAGTGCAATAACCAGAAATCCTGATGATATAGATACATAGGGTTTGACACCGAGCATAAAGAGCAGGTAGCCGAATATAAGGGTACCAGCATAGGCAGAGAGTGAATAACCAATCTGCGTTGTAAATCGTCTCATAATAGGAGAGGTTGTAGCAGCCGTTGCAATAATAAAATTCAGAGAGAATGGCGAGTTCATGTCCCCAAATGCGGCTCCTGACAGAACCGCACCGATTGAGGCAAATATGAAATGATCAACCAGGAGGGGATCGGTCATGTTGGAGCTCATAATTCGTACACCCAAAGGGATAATTGAAGTAACGGTAAAGTGAGCTGATCCGCTTAGAAAAGAGACGATTGAGGATAGAATGAAGAGGAGCATTGGTATAATGGTTACCGGAATGTTCCTATTTGTCCATTTTCCAATGAGAATTCGACCTAGGGACAGTTTGCGTGCAAGCAATTCCACCGACAGGGCTAAAACAATATAAATTAATGTGACAGCGAGCAGATTTAGGGTAATTCCGTTTTTTGTTTTCCAATCTCTGTAATGAACCGTTCGGGAGATAAGGGAATACAAAAATGTGAAAAGAATACCCAGAAAGAGCGCATTCACGAAGACGATCCCATAGCTCTCATATTGCTGAGAGAGCGGCCCAAATGCTCCTCGCCTGCTCAATAGAACACCGGTGACGATCGTACCGAAAACCACTGTCAATGAACCGATGAATCCGTAAAATGAACTCCCAACCCGGGGTTTTCTCTCTAAATCGCGGCTGAGCCCAAATGAGAGGGCTGTACCCTTCTCATCGTGTATCGAGCTATAGCGTTTCATGAACAGCAGATCCTTATTTATAACGAGAAGCGTGATCGCTGTAAAGAACGCAAAGAGATTAAAAAACTGATAGGGAAGGCTCATGTACAATGCTCTGAGTGGCGAGAACTCGATACCAAGGCTTTTGAAAGCTATGCCGATTGCAGCAAGTGAAAAGGGCGTGAGTGTGGTCAATGGAATGAGGGTGAAAACGGATGAAGATACGGTGTTAATAATATAGGCATGCTTGAATGCAGAGAGCCTTTTTCTCCTGGCCAGAGGTTTTGTAAAGATACCAGTTAAAAGAGAACAGAGATGCCTATCAATGAAGATTAACAAACTCGATATGAAAATGATTATCTCAACGAGCTCCCTGTTTCGTATTTTCCTCTCTACCTGTTCCGTGAAAGCTTGTACGTAACCACACCGGTCGAGAAGGGTAAAGAGGATGAGTCCCAGGACGACCAGTGCAATGACAAGGATATTTAAACTGTTGAATAGAGCACCAAGAACAAGTTCCCCAGCTGTTTGGAATAGGCCGAGTAGGGGATTAAACTTGGAAAGAATTATTGCACCAAGAATCAATCCACCCATCATCGGGATAATGACATCTTCCTTCCAAATGAGGAAGAAGAGGGCAATGAGAAAGGGCAGTAAGCCTATAATTCCAAAACTATCCAAGGGAAACTCCGCACTCTAAGATTTTAAAAGAACCAAATAAAAATATTAATGGGTACGAGTATGATGTTCAAGCTCTCTCACAACACCCATTCCATTTTTCAATCTTTTCAGAACGCGCTCTTTGCCCAGAACTCGCATTGTCTCAAAGAGGCCGGGTGAAACAGTCGATCCTGTTAACGCTACTCTGACGGTCATAAAAACCTGATGGGCCTTGTATCCGAGTTCCCCGACCACCCCCCGCATCACGCTTTCGAGATCACTCTCATTAAATGAGGGGGTGGATTCAATTCGTTCAGCTGAAAGGTTCAGTATGGCTATAGCATCTTCTCGGGCGAGCTTCTTCGGGATGAGCGCAGGCTTGTCCCTTATCGCAAACTGCTCATCGAAGAAAAACCAGCTAAGACCACTGATATCACTCAGATACTTCAACCTTTCCTGAATGAGGGGGATGATTTGAAGAATATAATCCTTGTAGAGGTCGAGTTTTTCCCGAGAAACTACTCTATCTTTAACGAGATAGGGAAGTAAAAGCTCAAAGAGCTCATCCGTCGTTTTTTTCCTGAGATATACTCCATTAAACCAGTCGAGCTTTTCGTAGGAAAAAATAGCCGATGCTTTGTTGACCCTCCCGATGTCAAAATGCTTGATCAAACTGTGCATATCGAAGAATTCACTGCGATCGTCAAGTGCCCACCCGAGTAGTGCAATGAAGTTGAGCAATGCTTCACTGAGATACCCCTTTTCCCTGAACTCCCGTACCATGGTAGCTCCGTGACGTTTTGATAGCTTACCCCCACCCTGAGCAAGAATGACTGGTACGTGTGCGAACTGTGGTGGGTCCCATCCTAAGGCCTGGTAAAGCAGGACATGGCGTGGAGTACTCGATATCCATTCATCACCCCGAATGACATGTGTTATTTTCATGAGGTGATCGTCCACGACGTTGGCGAGATGATAGGTCGGGAATCCATCTGACTTAAGCAGAACGAGGTCGTCAAGCTCTTCATTTTTCTTGGTGATCCTTCCCCTAATCAGATCATTAAAGGACGTTTCGCCATTAAGGGGAACCTTCAACCGGATCACCCAGGTTTCCCCACTTTTTTCATACTCCTCCCTTTCCCGTTCGGTTAAATTTCGACATCGACGGTCATAACCGATCGAGAGTCCCTGACGCTTCTGTTCCTCTCTCATACTGGCAAGTCGATCAGGAGAGCAGAAGCATTTATAGCTATTTCCGCTCTGCAGGAGCTGCAATGCGTGTTCGTAAAAGATATTTTTTCGCTCCGATTGAAGATATGGGGCTGCAAAACCCCCGACATCCGGACCTTCATCCCATTCTATTCCCAACCATTTCAATGAGTCGATTATATCTTCGAGTGCGCCCTCAACTAATCGTGCCCTGTCAGTGTCCTCGATTCGTAGAATAAAACTACCACCATAGTGGCGAGCGAAGAGATAGGAAAATAATGCCGTTCTCAAGCCGCCTATATGGAGAAATCCTGTTGGGCTCTGTGCAAAATGCGTTCTTATCTTCTGCATAGAAATACCAGACCT
>CAYFYU010000068.1:0-22388 GCA_964347455.1 uncultured Spirochaetota bacterium
AATAATAGTATTCCAGATCGTGAAGTAAAACAAATAATGGGCCATAAAGATGTTACGATGACAGGTTATTATGATAGACCCTATGAGGAAAGACTTGTAGAAGTAACAAGAAATATAAAGGTTTTTGATGACATTTTAGCTAGAAAAAAACTAGAATAATAAATGTTCTTAAATTATAAGTATGAAAATATATATATTTAGAGGTTTGTTTTTACTTTAGATAAAAAAGTAAATGCAAAGGTGAACAAACTTATTCATTGAGTATGATAATTTCTACACGCCGGTTTCTTTTACGTCCCTCCTCTGTATCATTACTTGCAATTGGCTTATTTTCACCCATACCAATATAGGTTATCCTTCTGGATAGCTTTGGCAACCTTCTCCTCAATTCTTCTGTTGTCCTTTTAGCCCTTCGTAACGAAAGCGAAAGATTATAATCTTCCGGTCCTGTACTGTCTGTATGCCCTATAATCCTTACCTTTCGGTTAGGAAAATCCCGCAGTACTTCAACGATATTATTTAGATCATCATCCGCATTATCGGTGAGCTCGTCTGAGTCGAATTTAAACAGAATTTCACCGATGTTTATGACGATCCCCAGTGGAGTTTCTGTAACCTCCACCAGAGGAATACTTTTTTGTAACTTGCTGCGTATACTCTGGATAACTAGTTCATTTTCAGACAGGTCCTCCGTGACGGTAAGCGTTGCCTGAGAAGAGCCTACATATTCACGAATATCTCCATTCGACATGATGAATATATAATCGAAGTTTTCTCGATAGGAATGAGGTAAGCCCCTGTCAAGATTCCAGAAGTAGAGCTGGTTGAAATAACCCACAACGCGATAGGGCAGGGCCTTACCAATAACCGTGCCCTGTTGATATTGGAGTGTATAGTTGATTACATAGTTTATTGATACTTGTGCAATTTTTTCTCCACCGATCATCACATTTCCGAGATACTGGTATGCAACATTTGCGGGAAGAATTACTGGGTTTGCAATACCAAATACTTTGCTGAAGTCATGGGCTTCCCATGCCTTTGAACGCCACTGATCACCGACTTCCAAAGCTGTTTTCGGAAAAGTCGGAACACCTCGAACTACCGGCATGAAATACTGTTCTTCAATCTCGTAATTGCCATAAATATCTCGATAAAATCGTGTTGGGTATTCCTTTTCAAGTACAAAATTTTCCTCAATACCAGTGCTCTGATAATATAGAAAAGAGCCCTCATGGAATGCACGTTCTCCTTCTATGCGGGTCACCGATAGATCTCCGATATTTTTTATCCTGACCCGCTGGATGAGGAGGTCATTATTGTAGATCTCCTCATCTACAATACCCTCAATGTGGAATCGTTGACCTGTTTTATACTGAAACCGGAATATCTCCTGTGCCATGGAATAGGTGATTACGAAAAAAAAGAACAGACCCAGGAAATAGGTTTTCCAACTCATAGAAGTACCCCTCTGTTTACTTTGAAATCCATGTTAAACTTAAACAGCGACAGGTAAATGTAAGTTATAATTATTATCGGCTGGCTGGTTTACTCTTTCAACCCCGTGAGGGTAATACCTTCGATGAATTGCTTTTGGGCAAGGAAGAATATAATCAGTATAGGAACGGTTGCAATGGTTGTGCCTGCCATGAGCTGACTCCAGTTGATTCCTCCTTCCTCCTTGAACATTGCCAAGCCGTATTGAAGCGTCCTGATCTCTATTCGATTCGTAACTATCAAAGGCCATAGATAGTTGTTCCAGCTCCACATGAAGGTAAAGATCGCGAGGGTTGCAAGAATTGGGCGTGAAAGGGGGATCATTATACGAAAGAGAAACCCAAGGTGTCCGCATCCATCGAGAAATGCCGCATCTTCAAGCTCTTTTGGAACTGTCATAAAAAATTGTCTAAGCAGGAAGGTGCCGAACGCACTAGATACAAATGGAAGTATTAGAGCAGCGTAAGAATCAATGAGCCTGAAGAAGTTCAAGATGATATATACAGGAACCATAATGACATGTTGTGGAATCATCATCGTGCCCAGCAGAATGAAGAAAAGAGTATCGCGAAGGGGGAATCGAAGACGGGCAAATGCGTATGCTGATAGTGAGCAGGTAAAGAGCTGGCTTATGGTAATACTGAATGATACAATGAGGCTGTTTATGAAAAATCGTGCAATAGGAATCGAGGTTACTACATTTCTGTAATTAATTAGGGTAAACCTTTTCGGAATAAGATTAAAAGGGCTTGAAAGAACCTCTCGCATTTCCTTGAATGAGGTTGATATTCCCCAAACGAACGGAAATATCATTATTATTGCCCCACATATAAGCACCACATGTAAAACAGCGTGCTTCGCATACTTTGAAATCTTACGCCTTTTCAATAATGTACTCTCTTTCCAATAATTTTCACCTGCATATAGGTAAGAAGTAGCACGATAGCAAATAAAATATATGCTGCAGAAGATGCGAAACCGACTTCGAGAAATTTAAAAGCTCTCTGATAGATAAAATATACGAGAACGAGCGATGAGTTCAACGGACCTCCCTGTGTCGTTACTGCTACCTGCTCGAAAACCTGGAAAGAAATAATTACTGCCATTATGAGTACAAAAAAGGTAGTTGGGCTCAGAATTGGTAGGGTAATTGAAAAAAAACGTTTAATCGGTCCTGCCCCATCTATTTCAGCAGCCTCATAATAGGTTCTTGGGATATTCTGTAATCCAGCAAGAAAAATAATCATATAGTAACCGACATTCTTCCATATGCTCATAATACTTATAGCCACAAGTGTAACACTTGGACCGCCAAGCCAGGAGGGTATTCGTACGTTTATTGATTCGAAGATCACGGTTAAAATGCCTTTCGGTTCGTTTAACCATGACAGCGGCTTCAGACCAATAAACCCAAATAGATGGTTCAATATACCGTTTTGGGATTGAAAGATCCATTGCCAAATAAATGCACTGGCTACGAAGGACGTCATAACAGGCATAAAATAAGCGGCTCTGTAAAGACTTAAGCCTTTTATCTTCGAATTTAATAGTAGTGCCAGAACCAATGATATGATTATACAGAGAGGTACGGTTATAAATGTGTAGTAAAGGGTATTTATCAATGCCCTCCAGAACTCTTCTGAATGAAAAAGTCTCTCATAATTTGACAGTCCTACGAATTGCATACTTCCGAGCAAATTCCATTTGTTAAAACTGATGATGAAGGAGAAAAAAATAGGAACTATTATGAAGATTGTAAGCACGCTGTAGGTTGGAAGTAGAAAGAACAATGCTCTTCTTACGTCGCTACTGTTTTTTTTTCTGAATTGTAATGTGTCCATAATCCGTCAGTATCTTCTGGTAAAATTCAGCATAAACCCTTTTCCAATGGCAACCTCAATTATGATTGGATCTTGATACTTCGTGTAGAGATGCAAGCCAAGCCCACCGCCGGAGAGGAAATCTGCATCTGGTGTACCAATCAAGCCTGCATCAAAAAAAGGAACAAAGTTTATTCGATCATTAAAAGGCCATGGAATTTTCAATTCATTGCTCAATGAAACGAGCCAGTCTCCTGTATTTGCATCAAAATAGGTCCCCCGTATATCAGAGGTAACCAGATAATAATTGGGAACATCCCCGTCCTGATAGTGCAACGTTATTCGGGTTGAATAGACAATTTTGAGCAGGAGGTCCCAATAGAAATTAAAGTTTGTTTTAATTCCATAAAATACATCTGTCTCCGATGTATCCGCTGGAGTTTCTAGATTGTATCCAAAATAGGGTATTATATGGATATAGCTCCATTTCTTTATTTTTGTTGTATATCTTTCGTTATTTCCATAATCAAGTGACGGGAAAAATACAAGACTCGTTTGCGGAGATGAATTACCCCGATCTTTTTCACTGCTCAATGCGGCGTCAAGCTCAATCAACGTTTTTTTGCCAATTTCATATCCCAATCCTGCGGTACCATTGTAAATTATCTGATCAAAGAAGTCATCAAATCGAAACTCAAATCCCAGCATATAGAACAGGGGAGAAACAATCCCCCTGTATCTGACTATTATTCCGTAATCTTTATAAAAGGGAGTTTCCACATACAATCGGGAGCTGTTACCAAAAAGATTGGCATACTCAATGTAGAGAGCATCAGTGGAGTAGAATTCTTTGTCTTCAAATCCCATATACCCTGTTAAGCCAAAATATATGAAATTTTTCTCACGTAGCTGTACGATTACAGTTAAATTATTGAACTCATCAACCTGGTCGTTGAAGAAAATGCTTGTAAAGAGTTCGGTTCTTTCTAGGTTCTCACGGCTTTTATTTATCTCATCAATCAGATCATCAAGCTCGTAGACCTTTTCCTCTTCGATAGTAAGGAAGGAACGAATATAACTCTCTTTGGTTATTCTGTTTCCCTGGATTAAGATTTGCTTCAGATTGATAAATTCATCATCTGCATGGGAGAGGAAAAAACATGAAATATAAAGCGGCAGAAAAAATATACTCGATATCCATTTCATTTTGTTTCCTCTTTAATGAGAATCGCGTCGATTTTTTCAGCTGCAAGGTCGAGTGCTGTTTTCGGATTCTTTCTGTTGATCATAATATCTTCGATCGCAAAACGAATAATTTGATCTATTTGAGGAAGGTATGGTGTGAAGTCGGGAGGCCTCGAGTAGGGAAGTTGATCAATAGGAACTTTATAGTTGGGATTGGATTGATGAAAGCTGGCAACCTCTATGCTCTCAATCGCCGATCTTCGAATCGGCAAATAGCCAGTCTCCTTGTGCCACCTGATACTGTTTTCACGGTCTGTCAACCAGGTAATAAAATTGAAGGCAGCCTTCCTATAAACGGCCTTTTTTGAAAAAATGACCAAACCTGCGCCACCGAGAAGAACGGATTTGTTTTCAATATATGGAAGTGGTGCAATTCCGAGTTCCCAGGGTAGATTCTCTTCGGCAAACTTAATCCCGGCACAGGTTATTGGCCCCATAACTATTTTACCCTCAAGAAAGGCGGTTGTACCTTCAAAGAGCGTCCAATTCGAAGGCATTATCATATATTGATAGACCATATCCTGAACTAGCTGCATGACCTTAACTCCAGACTCATCATTAAAAAGTGCTTTCGTGCCGTCCTCATTAAGAAATTCACCACCAACTTGTCGAATAAGAGGGGTAAATCCGAAGACACCCTCAAGTGAAATCAGCACGCCCCATTGATCGATTGTACCATTGTGATCAAAATCCCTGGTAAGCTGCTTCCCGTACTGTATCACTTCTTCCCACGTTTTCGGTGGCTTCCCGGGATCAATTCCATCCCTCCTGAAAGCGTTCTTGTTATAGTAGAGAACCTGTACACTCATGTTGAATGGAAATGCATAAATTTCTCTGTTCCTCGAAACTCCGTTCCAGAACTGACTTAAAATATCATTCTTAAGCTCTTCGGAGATGAGATCGGTAATGGGTTCAATTTTATCATCAAAGATGAAAACATCTAGGTATTCGATGGCAACCTGTGCAATATCAGGACTGTCCCCTGTTTTTAGTGCATTGATTAGTTTCGTTTTCGTTTCGTCATAGAGACCTTGAAAAATTGGAGTTATCGTAACTTTCTCCTGGGATGCATTATACTCATCAACAAGATTTTCGAGAGTATCGCCCTGATAAATGCTCATACTGTGCCAAAAGGTTAATTCGATCTCTTTTTTTCTTATCTTTCCCATAGCATGGGTGTGGATTGGAAGACTACACGCAAAAAGTAAAAAAACTGACGTCAGGAGTATACATTTTCTCATCTCTTGTCCTTGATAAACTCATTGATTTTCTTGAATGCTTCTGATACTTTCCGTGATATACCAGCGATCCTTAATTTTTTCCAAATGCAGCGTCTCTTCTATATCATATTCATTAATACTTTCCGCAGAACTGATAACACGCTTATAGTGAGCGATAAATACCGGATCATTACCGTCGCCGATTTGCTCGAATTCGAGATCCTTGATACCGAAAACGGAATAATACTCTAAAGAAATATTGGTATTAAGCACGTCATCAGGAGATATGAGTTGCTTCCCAAAGGCCTGCTCCATCTTCATCATCACATAAACGGTGCTCAATTCGTCTTTGATCTTTTTGCCACTTCTCTTAAAAAAAATTGAATCAATAGCATCGAGATCGAGATTGTTAATCGAACTGTAATATAACTGGACAACCTGGTCTGCTGATAACCCCAGGGTATAATCAATTCTTTTTCTTGCCCGCAGAGCATCCGATAAGAGATACGTCACAACTGCGAGTAGTATAAGCACGATAGGTATATATCTCCAACGGTGAGAGAGAAAAACCGATAATCGATGCTGAAAGGAGATTACGCCACGTTTTTTAAAAAGCGGAATTTTTCCTGTAATAGGACTGGCCTGCATATTATTCATGCTCTTTTGTATGATTTTTACAAGCTCCTGTAGTTTGATGACTTTGCCGTGCATGAGTGCCCAAATTGCATCGGCAAGCTCCTTTGGAATATCATCGACACAGCTGCGCAGATAAAAAATGGGCATTTCACCATAATCTGTATGTGGGTGCGAAGATGCGCTCTCAGAGTCTGGACTCAATTTTGGTTTTGTGAAAAACAGATATATAAGCCTGGCTAGGGAGAGGGTGAAATCGTATCGATCTTTTTCAATACCCCCATCAATCCTTTTGCGGGTTTTTATTTGAGCTTTCTTCCCACCAGCACTGAAATAAAGCAACCTTTGTTTCTCAATACTTTGATACTTGCCCAGGTAATCAACAATCGAATGAGGAAGTAAGGTGACTTTTAGAGTATCTTCGTCAATGAAAATTCCATTGAGGAGAATTTGGGGGAACCTACCCGAATAAAGGCTGTACTTCTCTGCTCCTTTTATGAATATAACTATCAGGTGCAAGAATCGTTTGGTTTCATCTGATGAAAAACATTCAGGCTTGTAATCCTTATATATATCGAGGAGAGATATTCCTGAAATAACAGGACCTTTTAAAAAAATACAACCGTCCAGATTTACGATATCGCTAAACCTTGATGTCTGCACTCCACCCTTCGTTATGGTGTGAATTTCCTCGGGAAGAAAATCCTTCAGATTTGAAATGACGGAAACCAGGGTTCTTTTAGAATAATGTTTTTCACAAATTCCTGTACTGTATAGTTCGGCAGATGGTGAATTTTTCATATGCGAATTGACGAAATTAAAATATTTTATATCAAAGATGCTGTCAAGTAGCAAAGATGCTGTCAAGTAGCAAAGATGCTGTCAAGTATTGAAAACTAATCCACCCACTTAAGCAACCGCTATTCATAATTGATGGGAGTAAACAGTTGTATCCTGTAGAGTTTAGAGAACATAAAGGGAGGTTTATTAAACCCTGTCCTGGTACTCCTCGACATGTCTGTTGCGGATACCGGATCATTAATTTTGCTCAGGGATGTACCATGGGATGTACTTACTGTATATTAAACTACTATTTTAAAGAGAAACGTCCTGTTATTTTTAAAAATCAAGACAGCCTTATGGGAGAGTTTGAATCTGTACTTGAATCTCAAAGAGGATTGATCCGATTTGGTACAGGTGAATTCACCGACAGCCTCCTGTTAACAGATGCATTTTCCATATATGAATCGTTAATACCAAGAATTGCATCATCTGATAATGCAGTTCTTGAAATAAAAACGAAATCGGTGAATATTGAGCGCTTGTTGCGAATTCAAGAAAGGAAAAATATCATCGTTGCATGGTCTCTGAACAGTGATGAAATAGCGCGGCTAGAAGAACGGAATGCACCATCTATCGGGGAACGGATAGATGCTGCGTTTGAGGTTCAGCAAAATGGGTACAAAGTTGCATTCCATTTTGATCCCATTATTCATTACAAGGGATGGGAAAGGGGTTATGAAAAAACCATAGAAAGACTATTTCACAGGATCAGCCCGAAGAATACAGTCTATATTAGCATGGGAACGCTGAGGTATATTCCGGTAATGAAAGAACAGATGCATTTGCAAAAGGTTAGCTACCTGGGGGGTGATTTTGTGAGAGGGATTGACGGCAAGATGCGCTACTTTCGACCTCTGAGAACAAAAATGTATCAACTGGTGCTTTCATACTTGAGAAGGTATATTTCGGAAAACAGAGTGTATCTCTGCATGGAAAGCCCTGAGGTATGGAAGGATGTCTTCGGAATGAATGATATGAATACCAAAAGATTAACAGAACGGCTCGATCGAACCTGCGCTATGGAGTTCACCAGCTAAACTGATTCAAATAAACCATTTTCCAAAGGCTTGAAACTATTAAATTTATTTTAAGTACAGTAGATATTTTTCATTCTTAAACTTGCTTTGAGGAGGTTTTTCGAAAATGGCTGAAGAAAGAGTAAAGGTTTCCCCTGAAGTTTGCTCATACGTCGATGATGATCATACGAAACTTTCCATTGAAATTTCGATACCTGGTGTCTCCAAAGAGGATATAAGCTTGAAGATGCATGAGGACAGTCTAAACCTAAGGGCTCCGAGAGACGATATCGAGTATGTTACTACCCTTTCATTTTGCTGTCCTGTTGAAGCAGAAAAAGCTGAAGCGAAATACAAAAATGGACAATTACTCATTGATATCCCCTTTAAAGATATTATGGAGGGGTCCATAAAAGTTAAGATCCAGTAGGTTTCTGGCAGAGTTGCTGGCCTTGACGAAAACCTATTTATAATATACTATGTATATTGGATTCGGGCTGTAGCGCAGTTGGTTAGCGTACATGTCTGGGGGACATGGGGTCGCCGGTTCAAGTCCGGCCAGCCCGAATTTTTCATTTCCTCCATCCCTATTTAATTTAATATCTTTCCGGTGCCTTTAAAATATCCTAACCAGAAGAATGAAGCAAGTTCAGTTCATAGGATCATCAAAAGGTACCTTTTTTCAAGTATGAGGAAATTTTTTGGCCACTAAGGGTAAAACATTCTATTTAGAATCTCTCGGCTGTAATAAAAATACCGTAGACAGCGAGATTCTTCTCACCCTGTTAAAGGAAAGAGGCTTCAGTAGGGTTGATCTTCCTGGAAAAGCGGATCACATCATTGTCAATACATGTGCATTTATTGACAAGGCAAAAGAGGAGGCTATCGATGTCATATTTAATATTGTCCATCACAAAAAACCGAAAGCACAGTTGATTGTCACTGGATGTTTCCCCCAACTTTATTCAAATGAGATTATGGATGCAATCCCGGAGGTTGATGTAGTTGCGGGTTCTGCGAACATCAAAACTGTTCTTGAAGCAATTGAAAAACCTTCGGGGAAGAAGGATCTCCCGGAGAGCAGACAGATTCCCAAAACGTATACGGAAAGGACTAAGAGAAGTGAATTCCTGTCCTCCAGGGGGTTCGCGTATATTAAAATCGCAGAAGGATGCAGTAGAGGCTGTAACTTCTGTCTCATTCCACACATCAAGGGAGAAATGAGGAGCCGGAAAATCCATGAGATCATCGAAGAGGCTCAAAATTTGGAAGAAATGGCCGTTAAGGAACTTATTATAACATCACAGGACACTATAAGTTATGGCAACGATATCGGTCTTAAAGAAGGACTGAGTGAGCTCATCAATCAACTTCTTCAAGAAACAGGACTGCAGTACATCCGCCTTCTCTACCTGAGACCTGGAAAGGAGCTTCTGAAAAACCTAGATATTTTTCAAAATGGACGAGTTGTTCCCTATTTCGATATACCAATACAACATGCTTCAAAGGATATTTTAAAAAAAATAAACAGAGAAGGCGATGCTGCTTCATATGAAAATGTGATAAAGATTATAAGAGACAACGTAGAGGGGGCAATCCTTCGAACAACCGTTATCACGGGTTTTCCAGGAGAAAATGAAGTCGAATTTAAGGAACTGCTAGAGTTTATCTCCCGTATACAGTTCAATCATCTAGGAGTTTTTGTGTTTTCACCACAGAAAGAAACTGAAGCGGCCGGATTCAGAGACAGAATACCAAGTGTTATAGGGGAGAGCAGGAAAGAGAAAATCCTCTCTCTGCAGCGATCTATTTCACGAGAATTGCTAAAGAGAGAAGTCGGGAAGCATTTCGATGTGCTCATCGAGGAAAAAATAAAGGGTAGTGCCCTCTACTTTGGAAGGAGTTACCACTTTGCGCCGGAAGTAGATGGCTTATTTGTCGTCAGATCACCAAGAAACATAGAAAACGGTAGTGTTATAATTGCAGAAGCCACCGGATCAGACGATTATGATCTGCACGGTAGAGAAATTCGCTAGCACTCACATTTACCACATATCTTCCGCACGCACCAGATCCTCAAACTGTATATCGAAGCCAACGATACCGGTAATTTTTTCATTTTGATCAAAGATTGGGGTGGATATCGTTAAACAGAGAACACCGGTCACATAGGATACATAGAAGTTTGAAACATGAATTTTTCCGTCCTGAAGAGGCTCCGAGAACCAGGTTCGATCTGAAAAATCTGCGGGTAAATGTGCTATTTTATACTTTCCTTTTAGATCCTGCTGTGTGATGTATGGAGTAATCAACTTTGCTTCGAGATTAACCACATAGGCAAATTGGATAAATTTATGTTCAATAACGAGCTTTTCCAAAACAGGAGTAATTTTTTCCGGTTTCATCGATCTAAGCTCGCTTTTTTCTGAAACGTGGAGAATAATATCTTCCGCCATTTCCAAAACTCGTTTCTTTATACGATCGAATTCGGAAATGAACAGATGTGGCATGAAGTTACGTACTGCATGCTCCATTTCTTCATTTGATATTGAAGTTACCCTGCCTTTTGTATACTGCTCCTGTACCCAGTCATTGATGTGCCCAACAGCCGGATTGTGCTTGTCAATACGCCTGTCGTCAGTAAGTCGGAGATGAGTATTTATCCACTGCACGATACCCGCAGTGCCTGATTTATCATTGATGATAATTTCAGGTGGCCGTTTAAGCAATTTCTCAGTATCAAAAATGTTATAAATCTCAGGGTTTTTAATCAAACCATCTGCATGTATACCGGCACGGGTTGCGTTAAAATTCGCACCGACAAGCGGAAAATTGGAGGGTATATGCTCTCCTAATTCGTTCTCATAGTAGTTTGCTATTTCAGTGATTACAGTTGTGTCTATACCATCTGTTTTGCCGGTTAGTGAGATATACTCAATTATGAGAGCTTCAAGAGGTGTATTACCGGTTCTCTCTCCATAACCGATAAGGGTACCATTTGCCGTTGTACATCCATAAAGCCACGCGGTCGAGGCATTTACAAGACTTTTGTGAAAATCATTGTGTCCATGCCATTCCAAACAGGAACCAGGCACGCCCGCGTAATCAATGAGAGATCTGACGAGCTTTGCTACACTTCTGGGTAAAGCGGCTCCTGGGTAGGGGATACCGTAACCCAATGTGTCGCACAATCGAATTTTAACCTCTATCTTACTTTCTTCTCGGAGTTTCATGAGCTCCATGGCGAAAGGTATAACAAAGCCAAACGTGTCCGCCCGTGTAATATCCTCGAAGTGACATCGAATTCGAATGCCCACATTCAAAGCGTCCCTTACAATTCCGAGATAATCCTCTATTGCTGCTTTTCTCGATTTTTTCAATTTCAAGAATATGTGATAGTCACTGCACGATGTCAGTACCCCTGTCTCCTTCAGTCCCATACTCTTGACCAGCTGCAAGTCGTTTTTATTTGCACGAATCCAGCCTGTGACTTCTGGATAATCATAGCCCAATGCCAGTACATCTTCGACTGCTTTTCGATCCTTGTCACTGTACAGGAAGAATTCGGAATGTCTGATCACTCCCTCCGGGCCACCGAGACGATGAATAAGCTTGAAAAGGTCCACTATTTGCTTTGCTGAATAAGGAGGTCTGGCCTGCTGTCCGTCTCGAAACGTCGTATCGCTGATAAATATTTTTTCTGGTGGATTAATAGGCAGTATTCTATTATCGAATGGGGTTCTGCATACCTCAACGTAGGGGAAAAGCTCTCTGTAGAGTTCTGGTTCCTTTAAATTTTTTAGCTTAATAAACTTTCCTTCATAGAAAGTTATAAAGGGCCTGATAGAATTATTCTTATTCATTATATGTCCCTTCTTCACATATATCCCATCAATATAATTAGTTCTTGGTTAATAATCCACAACTGTACGAGCACTCATTGGAAGTCTACGTAGGGGTAAAAGAGGCTATTTGCCGATATTAACTACCGTGTAATTATCCAACAGCCACTTATCGCCATAGAGATGCAGATTATAGGTGTATCTTTTTCTTTCCACCAGGTTTAAATACTTGAAGGTTTCTACAACGGTGACAATTGCATCTCTCTTTTCAATTAACGTTCGTTCTATTTCGTAATCTGCGGGAATCGTCTCGGAATAGGGGACATCTTCAAGGTTGTTCAATCCCATGAGGTATCCTTTGAATTTTTCGATAACGGCTGGTTTGTCCCTATCCAATGCATCCTGGTAGAGCGTACGTGATTTATTGAACTGTTGAATGAAATTTTCGAAATTTATGTACAAAAAGTATTTTTCAAAATCTCTTTCTTGGAGTGCGCGGAGCAGAAAATCGACAACCTCATAAGGAGGCAGGCTTTCTGCTTTTAATCGCTTAATTTCTTCTACTTCCATTATTCTTTTGAGTTTTTCAGTTATGGGCGGATTAAGATTGAGATATAATTCATTCTCAGAATATATTCGTATATCGTCCAGTGCTCCAGTTTTAAGGTTTGGATAAAAAATACCCCTAATTATGTATTCTCCCGATTCATGTAGGTCAAACCAGCTACTCACATCTATCCTGACTCCATATACCTCATTGTTTTTCAAGATAATTTCATCGTTAAGAATTGGCTCAAACTGAGTCGTTCTGATAGTATAGTTCTGGGAATGTTCGATTAATCTATTTGTTGATGTACGAATCTCAAAATCAAAGGTAAAAGCTTTATTAAATGACGTAATGAAAAGAAAGGGATCGATCCGATTGTTTACGATCTGAAATTCAACTATTATTGGTCGATCGACGTAGTAGATCTCTTTATTGTAATACTTGATAAAAACACTTGGTTTCACTTCGTCATTTTTTAAAAAAGTAAGTGTTTGATTGTTTTCAATGGAGGGTGAATCGCCGTTAAAATACATTTCTGATGGTTTAGTGTTGTCTTGAGAAAAGCCGATATTAAAAAGGAAAATACAAAATATGCAGAATATAAGCTTCTTGACAATTTGACTGAAAAAATGGATTCTGCTACTGTCTTTCACGGCACAATAATAATTTATCATCGTTTTTTACTATAATCGGAAAATAATAAATAAATCTAAAGTAATCTAATCTATTCCTAAGAAGGAATTACAAGGGCAGATATGCGAGAAACGATAATCTTATCCAGTGGGATGCCTCATGGGAATAATTGATGCAATAATACTTGCAATTTTACAGGGAATAACCGAATTCCTTCCCATAAGCAGTTCTGGGCATCTTGTTCTTGCGCAGGAACTTATTGGACTTGTTAATGTCCCGGTACTCTACAATTTAATCCTCCATTTGGGGACCCTTTGTGCAACGATTATTGTATTCAACAGAGTTATTGCAGATATCCTTTGGGATTTAGGTCGCAGTATTTTTATAAAAAAAGAGGAGCGCATGCGCATTTACGAACGAGGTAACATAAAGCTTGCTCTTTACATTGTCCTTTCCACAGCAGTTACAGGTATAGCAGGTTTCCTTTTCGGGGACAGATTGAAGGGATTCTTCTTTCGACCGTTGTACGTGTCTATTTTTCTGTTTATAACCGGAATTTTACTTTTTATAACAAAATTTATTCCGAGAAAAGAAAAGGAGATAAGGGATCTCGGTATGATATCGCCAGTATTAATCGGATGTTCTCAGGCAGTTTCAATGCTTCCAGGAATATCAAGATCCGGTGCCACTATATCGACAGGATTATTTACCGGAATGTCGAGAAGCCTGGCAGGTACATACTCATTCTTACTCTCTATCCCTTCGATTCTTGGTGCTTCTCTGGTCGAATTCATGCAATCGGGGGAATCTCTGATAACTATCTCAGCGGGTGAGGACTCTCAGCCAATCTATTTATTGGTACTTACAGGATTTATGCTCTCCATGTTGTCAGGATATCTGGCACTTCGCGTCCTGCTATCATTTATCAAAAGGGGGAAACTGCATATATTTTCATATTACTGTTTCGTCATTGCAATTTGTGGTTTTATGTTAAATTTTCTTGTTCAATAATGTTTCATGACGACACTTTAGATAGAAAGGGCAGGTAGTGAAGTGAAAGGTAACAAGAGCAGAGCTTCAATATTCGTGGCCATTGTTTTTATAATCATCGGATTTGGGTTGCTCATCGTGCTGATTGATTTTGATCCCTCTAACTCTCTATATTTTTCAAATAATGTAAAAGAGGATCAAAGCCATTTGCTCGGACTTGCAGGAGAAAAGGTGGCATCGATCTGCATGTATTTCATTGGGCGTGCTGCATGGATTTTGGCGATTCTGCTTGCTTATTCAGGATATGTGTTATTAAGAAAGATTTCCTCTTCTAAAAAGGTGATGTATCTGCTCCTTGAGGGTACCACGATATTTTTATTTATGGTGTTTTTTTCCTATCTTAACAGAGATGTACTTTATAAAGGTGGAGGATTATTTGGAAATTACATTGAGCGTCAATTTGCATCCACGCTAAAAGATCAAATTCTTCTCATCATGTTACTCGCACCACTCACAGGAGCGCTTTTTGTCCTGGTAAAACCTCCAATATATTTATTACGATCTTTTTCCAGGAAAAGTGTCACTAAAGAAGGGATGAAAAAAGATCGAGCGATATTAAACGAAGAAAGGATGGTACGGGATAAATATGAAGGTAGGGAGGTTGCATCATCCATTTCTACCAATGAAAGACTTGGTCGAAACATCAGTCAAGGCAGACGGGCAAAACGTACAAAGCTTCCCCTTTTCCAAAAGGTTATCGTAAATGTCGAGGATAGCTTTAATATACAAAGCCCGAAAAAGGTTTCCATAAAACACACGCCAATTCCTCTAGAGAGTGAAGAGGTTCGAAAAGATCCGATTCATGAATCCTTCACCGCTAGCTCCTATCTTAAAAAATCAACTCCCGTAAATAAAAGAGAGAGGGAGAGAGAGACCGCAAGAAAAGCGCTAGAACTTGAAAAAACCTTGCTTGAGTTTGGTATCGAAGCAAAGGTTACTGGAATAATCAGGGGCCCTGTAATTACCCGTTATGAGCTGCAGCCGGCACCGGGCGTAAAACTCAGCAGAATAGAAAACTTGAGTAACAATATAGCTTTGAGCCTCTCTGCCAACGGTGTGAGGATCGAAGCACCCATTCCCGGAAGAGCCGCTGTAGGTATTGAAATTCCAAATGACGAGAGAGAGATAGTTACGCTTGGCGACATTTTGGAGGAAGGAGTAACAAAAGGAGAACTACCGCTGATACTCGGCAAAAACATATCAGGTGAAGTGGTTGCATCAGACCTAACAACAATGCCCCATCTTCTCATTTCTGGAGCAACGGGAGCTGGAAAAAGTGTTTGCGTCAATTCGCTTATTATGAGCATTATTTTTCAAAAAGAGCCAGAAGACGTACGGTTGATGTTGATGGACCCCAAGATGGTTGAGCTGAAGGTATATAATGGTATTCCCCATTTACTTACAGAGGTAATTACCGATCCAAGGGATGCTGCGAGGGCACTCAGGTGGATTATCAATGAGATGGAAAACAGATATAGAGTACTCGATGAAAATTATGCAAGAAACATCACCGTTTACAATCGGAAAGCGTCCCATAAAATGCCCTACATCGTGATAATTGTTGATGAATATGCCAATCTTATGGCAATATCGCAAAAAGAGGTGGAGGATGCCGTCGTTCGGCTTGCAGCTATGTCGAGAGCAGTTGGCATACATCTCATTATGGCGACACAAAGGCCGAGTGTTGACGTCATTACCGGCCTCATCAAGGCAAATTTCCCCTATCGAATAGCATTCCAGGTTGCCAGTAAGACCGATTCGCGTACTATACTTGATTCAATTGGGGCAGAGAAACTTCTGGGAAAAGGCGATATGCTCTTTGCGCCTGCAGGGAGCACAAATCTACAGAGAATTCACGGGGCATATATATCTGAGGAGGAAGTTTTCAGGATTGTGAAGGAATTGAAGCGACAGGCCTCACCGGAGTATGTGGAAGATATATTTTCATTTGATCATGAGGAGGGTTTTGAAATTGATTTTGATGATCCACTGTTTGATCAGGCAGTGGAAATTGTCTTGAGCACGAAACGTGCATCAGCTTCTTTTTTACAGAGAAGACTGAAAATAGGTTATAATAGGGCAGCACGACTTATAGAACTGATGGAAGAGAAGGGGATAATCGGTCCACCTCGGGGAAGTAAACCAAGGGAGATTTATGTAGAGCATATCGAATAATTTCTTGCTAAAACCTCCATACCATTGTATATTTATCGAGCGAGTGAATCCTCACAATCTCTACCAAGCGATATAGAACAGTATCGTGTCCATTCCATTTCAACTTCATAGATGGAGAAGAGTTTTTGTTTAAAATTAGTATAATCATTGTAATCCTCCTGTTCGTCGTTGGTTTTGTGAACGCCCAGGATATGGATCAGGATAACCCGCTCACCATAGTGTCAGTAAACGATATAAAGAATTTAATGAGTGAATCATTTGAGAATATGGAGGATTATACTGCAACCATAGAATGGATAAATGGAACGGTACATTACACAGGCAAGATATCATATAAAAAAGCGAATATGATTCTCATTGAATTTGAAGAACCCGAGGATCAGGTTATAGTATCAAACGGAACTTACCTGTATATCTACATTCCCTACCTAAAAGTCGTCGTTCAGCAATCACTTGGTGAAGTTTCGGAATCAGCCCTTCTGACAACAACATCGGAATTAGGATTAACGAAACTATTCGATGAATACTCGTTTTCCTTTTTCGATACCAGTACACTTCAGCCTTTTGGTAATACTCAGGCTTATCATTTAAAGCTCGAACAGATGAGACCGAGGGTGGGATTTAAAAAGATGGATATTTGGGTTTCAGAAACGGGTTTCATTCTGCAATCGAATGGTACCTCTCCAAATGGAATAGCCGTGACCCTTACGTTCTCCAACATACGTGTCAATACTGAGTTACCCGACTACATTTTCGATTTTGAAGTACCGGCAGATGCCCAAATAATTAGAAATATCATCGTTCCATTTTCAGATCCCAGTCAAGAAAGCAGTTTGGAATGAACCAAATCGGTCTAATATTTAAAGAAGCAAGAGAACAATCGGGAAAGACAATTGAAGATGCGGTAAAAGAAACAAAGATTGCAAGAAAGTACCTTCAGGCCATTGAAGATGAGAACTTCGACGTTTTTCCCGGTGAAACCTACCTCATAGGCTTTATTCGAAACTATTCACAATTCCTCGGGCTCGACCCTGATGAAATGGTTCTTAAATATAGGGATTATAAAATACAGGAGCAACCCGCACCGATAGAGCAGTTAACTGCAAAACCGACAAATATCAAACGTTCTGTCCTTCTTGTTATCGTTGCGGTCATGATTGTCTCATCGGTTCTCTATATCATTTTTACAAGTGACAAAGATAAAAGGAAAACAAGAGAGAACAGTGTTGCAAAAAAAGAGGAAATCGAAGAACCTCCAGTCAAAACAGTCGAAAACGTTGTGGTATTTGAAGAAGAGGAGATTATTCAAGATTTTGCTAAGGGAGATGTAATCGAAGTACCTATTAAGAATGTAGTTCATCGAATCGCGATTGATGGTATTAGTGAAAATTTGGAGTTTTCTATAGGCGACATCCCTTTTTCACTTTCAACAGATGAACGAGTGGAGATAGATTTTGATAGAGATGGCAGAAAGGACATTCTATTCAGAACGAATAGGCTCGGTGAGGGAACAGTTAATCTTACAATTAAAAAAATATTTAAGACTGAAAGCTCGGAACTTGTAATTGGTTCGGAAGGGACAACACCTGAGGGAGCGCAGATCGAAAAAGAGACGGCTGCACAAGTAGGACCGCCCGAAGTAGTTATAATTAAGGAAGATGCAATTTTAGCAAAAATTCCAGTTGCACCACAAAGTGGTTTTCAGATTGTATCGAGCTATGAAAAAACCGATATCAATTCAGCAATACAGGCTGTCGACACGACATACTTTGGTTATATAATCGATGAGGGAGATAAAGAAGAAGTCCTCTTGAAAGGAGGTGATGAACTTTCATTTACCGCTAAGGATGTCCTCAGGATAATGGTGGCAAATGCACGTGGTGTTGAGTTTCAAATCAATGGCATTTCCCTCGCTCTCGGAAAGAATGGTGAGATAATTGCAAAGATTGTGAGATGGTATCGGGATAGTGAGGATAGTGATCTCTATCATCTCATTATTGATGATTGGGAAAAATAATTCCCGGTTACTGCGCGCTCTCCAGTTCCTGCCTGGTTTCAATTATTTTAGAAACAAGATTATACTCAATTGCTTCATTTGCTGTAAGCCAGAAATCTCTATTTGTATCTGAAGTCACCTTTTTTATATCGTTTCCGGTCTCATTTGCAATTATAAAGTTGAACTGATCTCTTATTTTCAGTATTTGATTTGCCGTTATCTCTAGATCAGCAGCAGGACCAACTGCACTTGTAGAGGGCTGATGAATTAAAAAACGAGAATTTGGGAGAGCAAAACGCTTTCCCTTTTCACCTGCAAGAAAAATAATAACAGCCGCACTTGCACAGAGTCCCGCAGTAAGCGTTATTATAGGTGGCTTGACAAATCTGAGCATATCATAAATACCAAATCCGGAATCAGCTCCTCCACCCTGAGAATTGATAATAACCGTTATTGGTTTCTTTGAATTGTCTTTTTCGAGCAGTATAACCCTAGAATAGATACTTCGAGCAAGTTGTGAATCTATACCCTGTGAAATTATTATGGTTCTCGATTCCAGAAGTTCTTTGTCAATATACCGTGCTTTTTCAAGTTCTTCGTTCTTGTTTGACGGATCATTATTCATCACGTACGCTCCCATTCACAGTACCCCAGTCTGCACTAATATAGCTTCAAAAAGATCCAAGTTCAACAATAAAGATTTATACCAAAAAATATCATTCAAACCCAGCATGGACTGCATTAAAAACATTGTATGTCACAATTTCCACCCCAAAGCATTTTAGATTCTATTTTTCTATCGCTAAATTAATAGACTTTTCAGTCACAGCAAGCTCTGACGTTATATTTCCGTTTGTTAATAAAATTCTATCGAGCATATCGATAATCATCTGGTTTATCTTGTAAAATTCCCGGTGGTTAGGAAGAGGTCGGCTATATTCTACCGCATCAAGAGGAACGGAATAATTCGGGTTCTCTTTTAAGAACGCACGCAACTCTAATGAATTGATAGCAGTTTTTCTAACTGGCAAGTATCCAACTTCTTTGAATAATTTAACCGTGTTCTTTTTATTTACTAGCCACAGGATGAACTCATTTGCAGCTTTTCTTTTCTTTTTATTTTTTGAAAAGTTTACTAAAGCCGATCCAGTAAGAGGTAATTGCTTTTTCCCATCCAAAGAAGGAAACGGAGCTATCATCAAATTCCATGGGAGGTTATCCTCAAAATAAGTTAATCCACCGCTGATAAACGGCCCCATTGCCAATTTACCTGACAAAAAAGCCTGCCCCCCTTCGAAATTGGTCCAGTTATGGGGCATAATTTCATACTTGTATATAAGATCATGAATGAAACTCACTGCCTTATACATCTCTTTAGAGGTAAGATTTACTCCTGAACTGTCTTCATGGATTAATTCTCCACCATATGCCCAAAGAAATGGTGCAAAACTTTCAAATCCGTTCTGCCAGAATATCATAGCATAGCGATCAATCATTCCATCCTCGTTTGTATCGACCGTTAACTCTTTTCCAATTTCAATAACCTCTTTCCAGGTTGTAGGGAGTTTGGTGGAATCCAAACCCTGTTTACTAAAAAACTCTTCATTATAAAAAAAGATATAGGTATTTACACTAAAGGGAATACCATAAATCTTTCCACTTCTTGTTACTGCTTTCCACATCTCTTCACGTATATCTTCTCTATCAATATCACTAATCTCACTGTCAATCGGTGTGAGCAACCCTTCTTCTATATACAAATCCAGATATTCGAATTTTTCCTGAGCTACATCGGGTAATTGACGTGTAACTGCAGCTGTAAGCATTTTTATCTCCATTTCTTCATACAAGCCCTGAAAAACTGCTTTAACTTTTACATCTGATTGAGTACGGTTGTACTCATCGACCATTTCCTCTATGCACTCCTTTGCATTAAATCCACTACTGAACCAGAAGCTCAACTCAATTTGTTTCGCCATCAGTTGATTAGCGATAAATAGTAGCAGTAATACAATGCAGTATTTTTTCATTCTTACTCTCCATAAAATTCCAATTCCCCTGTCGGGTTACCTTTTAAAATACTGAACTGAACCATTTTCTTTGTTAAACTCTGTTCGATATTCCACTATTCAGCAATTACAATGCCATACTGTGCTGTGAATTAATTCATTATTCTATAATAAATTAACTAATTATTTTGACAGTCCAGTGCATGTATAAGAATGCAACTTAAGTTGATATGTCTGAATTGAAAGATAACCTTTTCTTTGTATTAAAAGAATTATGTTATTTTGAAAAATTGGAAATTAGACAAAAGTTGCAGTCCTCAAATGGGAAAGATGAACCATTAAAAGTGAGATAACTCTCTGATTTCAATATTTGACCTATATTTTTTTATCATAGGGATATCACGAAAAACCATTAGTTAGCTGTTAATATTTTAAGCTTGCTCTTTTTGGCTACGACGAAGCCTTTGGTTTAAAGCCTGGTGAGAGATGCCTAAAAGCCCTGCTGCTAATGATTGATTTCCCTGTGCCCGCTTCATCGCTTCGTCTACAAGAAGCTCAACAGCCTGATTAATGGTGGGTAGCTTTTCTGCAAACCTAAGAAGCGTCTCCGGTGCTTTAGCTTGTACCCTCGGAGCACTAATTCCAAGGGCCTCTTTAAAAGGAGCCAGTGAAAGCATTTTAGATGTTTGCTTGGCCACCGCATCAAAGATTATTGAGCGAAGCTCCCTTATGTTTCCAGGAAAATGATAGGTTTCAAGAAGAGGGAGCAGCTCCTGAGGAACTGAAGGTTTCCTCCTTCCAAGCTCCTTTGAAGCTTCCTGGAGAAAATATCCAACCAGCAAGGGTAAATCCTCTTTTCTCTCACGCAATGGCGGTATCCTGATTTCATGAGTGGATAGCCGATAGTACAGATCTTTCCTGAATTTTTCCGAATCCATAAGTTTATCCAGGCCTCTATTAGTAGCAACCACTATTCTCGTATCAGTTCGCTTAGCCAGATCCGATCCAAGGGGATAATATTCACGGGTATCCAGCAACTTGAGCAATTTAACTTGAGAAGGCATACTTAAATCACCAATCTCATCTAAAAATAAAGTCCCTCCCTTTGACTGATGTACAAGCCCATCCCGCAATTCCACTGCTCCTGTGTAAGCTCCCCTCTTATGCCCAAATAAACTATCGCTAAACATTGTGTCATCCAGACCTGCCACAGTAATGTCTATGAAAGCTCCTTTCCGCCCGCTTACCTCGTGTATGGCTTTCGCAATAAGATATTTACCCACACCCGTTTCCCCGATAATCAGTACAGGCTCATTTGTTTTTGCTATGGATTCAACCAGTAAAAAGATTGAATGCATTACCTTATTTTGAGTGAGGATATGAGAAAAGGCCTGGGGACAGGTAAGCTTATTTGCTATTAATTTTGCCTTTAAATCACTGTACTCACGCCTTAATTTCCTGATCTCTATTGCCCGCTTTACTCCACTCACTAGCCTGTTCTCCTCAACAGCCTTTACCATATAATCAAAAGCCCCGGCTTTCATACAATCAACGGCTGCTTTCACCTCATTCGTACCAGTTACTATGATAATAGGAATGTGGGGATAGCGATCATGGATTTCAGAAAGTAACTCCTTTCCTGGAATGTGAGGCATAGACAAATCCAACAGTATCACTTCTAACTCAGCGCCACTAACCAGTCCCTTTACGTCTCTGCTATCCATGCATTCAATTATATTGTTTATGCCATTTGCTTTGAGGCTCGTCGTAAGACTCATAATTACAGATTCTTCATCATCAACAATAAGAATAGGATTATCAGGAAATAATTCTGTATTCATAATCTCTCCACCACCGGTAAA
>CAYFYU010000069.1:0-22363 GCA_964347455.1 uncultured Spirochaetota bacterium
TAACCGCTCTCCGCTCGATCCTGCTGCGTATCCTACTGCATCAGAATGCACGATAGAATATTCCGCAGTCGCAGGATCTTTAAACGGTCCACCGTGTGTTATAATAATGATGTCAGGATTGACCTTTTTAGCCGCGCGACACATTGATTGAACAGCCGCAGCAGCCTCTTTTAAACCGATCGTCTTTTTCGCTCCAGTCAATCCCCCAGCTGTAACTCCGATATGAGCTCCTATCACATCTGCTCCCGCTTCGGCCATTCTCTTTGATTCTTCAGGAGAGAACACCCAGGCAACGGTGAAGATATCCTTGCTATGCGCGAGTTGAATCATCTCAACTTCTTTTGAGATACCAATCCCCGCGGATTCGAGCTGATCTGCAAACGCAGATCCATAGATTCCGGCAAAAGGCTCGTTGGTAAATCCTGAAAATCCAATATCAAGCATAGACTCCATGAACATATCCTGATTTAGAGAAGGATCGTGGGCTCCGATACCGACTATACAAGGAGTCTCGTGCACTGAAGGTAAAATCTCGGAAGCCATCCTTTTCACATGTTCGTTGGCATCTGAATAGGGAAGAAATGCAAGGAGAGAGGGGAGTCCCCTCATACGATAGATTGCTGTGGAGTACACAGCTATGATGTCGGCACCGCCCAGTTCAGCACTTCTCGCCGTCAAGCCGGAACCTGCACCAAATAGAAGTATAGATTTTTCCTCCCTGATCTGATTCCACAGTCTGGTTAATATTTCCTGTCTGCTATACCTTCGAGCCATAGAGATTTTTCCTTCTTTTGCATATCGTATGGGGAATATACACCGCTTTTTCCATGATACCGATGAATAATGTATATAAATTAAAGATTTCTCATGTTACCATAAGGCAATTGGACCGTCAAACATCTTTCAATAAGCCTATGTGTATCCTACAATGCACTTTATAGAGTAATTAAGAGGGAGTGCTGAGAATGGAGAAAAAAAGTTTTGGGCCACAACTGTTTCTTTATCCTATGCCAACGGTTATCGTTGGAACTCTCGTAAAGGGTAAGCCGAATTTCAATACAATAGCGTATTGCGGTGTTGCACAGAGCAAGCCGCCCATGTTGGCGATTTCAATGGATAAAAAACGCTATACCCACAGAGGAATCGTTGAAAACGAAAGTTTCAGCATCAACATCCCCTCTGAGAAAATGCTGAAAATAACTGATTACATTGGTACAGTTTCTGGACGACAAGTGGATAAATCCCGATTGTTTAGCTTATTTTACGGAACCATAGATACTGCTCCGATGATTCAGGAATGCCCCGTCACAATGGTGTGCTCGCTGGTTGATGTTATGGATTTCAAAGGAAAAAACGATCTTTTTATTGGGAAGGTCATCGACACCTTTGTTGATGAGGGCTTCTTCGGTAATAAAGGCCCAGACCTGTTAAAAGTATCGCCTATTATGTATTCCTGGCATGATCATACATACTGGTCAATCGGACACTGTTTAGGAGAGGTATCCATGATCAGTAAGGGTGAATTTTAACCTATTGTTAGCATAAACACTTAAGTTGTTGCAGTTAAAACATATAATGTTATAATTTTAAAAAATATTATTTTAATATTGACAATTCATTAGCCATATGTTAGCATTCCCGAAATATTTAGAGCTGACTTCTGTACAAGATTATTCTTTTAATATGTATTTCTTAAAGATAAAAGTATATTTAGAAGTGTTACTAGTAAAGCACATCTTGTAATAGGAGGAGGTGATAGGATCAAGTAGATGATTTGACAGTCAAGAAAAGAATAATTAACTCAAGGAGGTTCAAATGAAGAAGTATCTATGGGTCTTGTTGGCAGCTGTTTTCATTTTCTCATCACTGTTTGTATTTATTGCATCGGGTGAGAAACCACCCAAAGAAGGGAAGATGCCTTTTGAGGGGCGGACACTGCGGGTTCACTGGGCGGTGTTTGGTCCATCGGATGCGCTCCAGGACCTTTCCAACAAGAGCTTCACCCCGGAAACTGGAATTGAAGTCATTGTGGAACAGACTCCGTGGTCAGATTTCGTGCAGAAGTACAATGCCGAGCTCATAGCAGGTGGGGATGCCTGGGACATTATCATCGGCGACAGCCAGGATGTTGGAAACGGAGCGGAGCGTGGGCACTACGTGGAGCTCACCGATTTCTTCGATGAGTACGGGGTACGAGACAAATTTACCCCTGAAACGCTGTATGCATTCGGCGAATGGCCAAAGGGATCGGGCAGAATGTACGGAGTTCCCGCACTTACCGATCCTACCCTTTGGGTGTATAGAAAGGATCTGTTCAATGATGCAACCCACAAGGCAGCATTCAAGAGGAAGTACGGTTATGACCTCGGCGTTCCGAACACCTGGGATATGCTTCTCGATATAGCAGAGTACTTCTATGAGGACGTTGACGGGATGTACGGGATCGCGGTGTATGGCGACAATGGGTACGACTCCCTCAATATGTTCGGCGAAACACTCATATGGTGTTACGGCGGCGACCTGGGTGATTTCAACACCATGCAGGTCAGGGGCATCATCAACAGTCCCGAATCGATTGCAGGCATCGAAGCCTACAGGAAGCTCTTTTCCATGAGCCCACCCGGTATGGGTACCGCATTCTTCGAAGAGGTAAACAATGCCTATATCAGTGGCATCGTTCCCATGATCTTCAACTACACAGCGACCCTGCCGATCATGGTGAACAGGGAGACCAACCCCTTCTACGATGATACAGGTTATTTTATAACACCGAAGAAGGTAAAGCAGCATACCTCTCTCGGGGGACAGGCCATGAATGTTATCACCTATGCGAAGAAGAACCATGACATCGCTTTTGAGTACTTGAAATGGTGGGTGAGTGATGAAACTCAGCTGGAGTATGCAACCTATCCCGGCAGTTTCAACGGATCCTACGCGATTATGAACAGCAAGGAGTTCGTGGCGGCCAATGATCTCAACAGGATATCGGTCGAATCCGTACCCCTCCTTAAAGACTGGTGGGCCGTGCCGGAGTATGCACAGACCATCAGGACTTTCGCAGAAACCGTCGGACGGTACGTCGTTGGCGGTGAAGGTACGGCAAAGCAGGCGATGGATACCGTTGCAGATCAGTGGCATGCAGTATTCGATAAAGCAGGATATTACGATTAACACCTAAAAAAAATATTCGCATCCCCCCGAAAGAGGGGGGTGCGAATATGTATAAATTTTCCATTCTAATCGTATATCAGGAACTAACAAGATGACAAGCGTAAAAGCATTTCGCGGGCTGAAGAACATGAGTGATAAGTCGGTACAACGGCTGTTCGTACTACCGACAATTGCACTCCTGGCAATTATCAATATATTCCCACTATTCTGGTCGCTGCGGTTGAGCTTTACCACCTTCTCTGTTTATGAGGGAGGTACGCCGGAATGGATTGGAATACAGAATTACATAACGGTACTGAGTGAAGGGTACTACTGGAGGCAATTCACCACCACGACTGTATACGTTATCATTGTTGTGTCTGCGGAGCTCGTCATCGGGTTTACCCTTGCGTATCTGTTGAATCAAAAGTTCAAAGCGAAGTCGGTGTACGTAACCATGCTTGCCATTCCCATGATGATGTCCCCGGCACTGGTAGGCGCGTTGTGGAAACTGATATACAATCCAAACTGGGGTATTCTGAACTGGGTATTGGGTCTCGGAGAGCTTGATTGGATCGGAGATCCAAAGGTTAATATCTATGGGGTCATGATCGTCGATATCTGGATGTGGACACCTTTCATGATGCTCCTATCTGTTGCCGGGCTATCGGCAATACCGGATTATCTCTACGAAGCTGCTGAGATAGATAGGGCATCCAAATGGTTCAAGTTCATGTACATAACGCTTCCGCTTTGCTCCCCACTGCTTGTTATTGCAGTGCTATTCAGGGCGGTCGAAGCGTTCAAGACATTCGATATAGCAATGGGTATTACAGGTGTTGGTGCAATTTCACCGCAGCTTCTAAGCCTGAGACTATATGAAAAGGCATTTTACAGGTGGGACACAGGCCTGTCCTGTGCTATTGCCTATGTTTTGCTGTTCATCGTAATCGGTATGTCTAATATATTTATACGATATTTGAACAAGGTACGACAATAGTTGGTAAGACATAGGAATGGGAGATCGTAATGGGGTCGTCTGAAAAGAGAAAGATACCGCAGAGCGGCATGAAAAAGGGAACACGAGTCGTTCTGAATATTGTTATTATACTCGTCATTATAGTTTATATGCTGCCTGTTGTATACGACGGTATCACTTCTCTTAAGCCCTGGGATGCGATATTCAAAGTTCCTCCGACCTTTAAGTTCAAACCGACGATCGGCAGCTATGTACGATTGTTCTATGAAATTATCGATTATCCTGTGGGTAAAGAACCCACACCGGAACAGGTTGCAAAGATGAGCTGGAAAGATCGCGTGACGTGGAGGAACACAAACCAAAAAACATCAGGTCTAGGTGTTGGGCTGGAGAGATTTTTCAACAGCCTCATCATCAGTGTTGTGAGCACCTTTTTCAGCGTTATGTTTGGAACTCTTACCGCCTACGCGGTGTCGAGATTTGATTTTGGAGGAAAAGAGGATATTATGTTCGTAATACTGTCAACGCGATTTCTTCCTCCAATCGTGGTGACAATACCTCTCTTTTTACTGTATCGATATATAGGACTTACCGATTCCCATCTTGGACTAATACTTCTCTACGTAGCATTTAACATATCCTTTGCAACGTGGGTCATGCGGGGATTCATCGACGATATTCCTGGAGAGTACGAAGAGGCCGCTATGGTTGATGGATATACGCGTCTTCAGGCCTTTCGTAAAATTGTTATCCCCCAGGCTTCAACCGGGATTGCGGCAACAACAGTTTTCTGTTTTATATTCAGCTGGAATGAATACGCATTTGCCCTTATGATGACATCGAGGAAAGCACAGACCTTTCCGGTATTCGTTCAGGGTATTAAAGGGTCGCTTGGTATTGACTGGGGTGCGATTGCGTCGGGAACATTTCTTTTTATCATTCCAGTGGTGATATTTACGTTTCTCATGCGAAAGTATCTGCTCGCCGGTATTACCTTCGGCGCCATCAGAAAGTAGTCAACTTTAAATGGGTTTAGTGGAACATTAAAACCTTTTTGTTTCTGAATGGAGGCTATGATGACACGGTACCATACGAGGAAAGAGGCGATTGAAAAACTTAAAAAATCATTTAAACAGAAGAAACCCATTGTACTTGCCAGCGCAGGAGACGGGTTCACCGCAAAACTGCTTGATAAAGGTGGAATCGATCTCATTGGACTCTATAACACGGGCGTTTATCGCCACTATGGCATCGCGTCTCTGGCCGGCCTTCAACCAATCGGTAGAAATAATCAGATGGTTCTCGATTATGCTCCAACAGTTATTCCCAGAGTGGAGAATGCACTGTTGGTTGCGGGTTTCTGTGCCCAGGATCCGGTGACTCTGTGGGAATTGTTGTTCGAACAGGTGAAAAAGATGGGCATTTCTGGAATACAAAATTTTCCGACAGTAGGTCTTATCGACGCCGATTCCCATTATCGGCAGAACCTCGAGGAATCGAATCTTGGATTCGATCGAGAGGTGGAGATGTTGAAATTGGCCCGTGAAATGGATTTTTTAACGGTCGGGTATTGTTTTACATCTGAGGAAGTTGAAATGATTGCAAAGGCGAGCGTAGATATCATTGCAGTACACGTTGGAGCTACCAGTGGCGGCCTAACTGGAGTAAAATCTGTGGTAACTATTGAGGAGAGTATCAAAATAACAAACGATTTCATAGATATTGCCAGAAGGGCAAGACCAAAGGGTGATTTCATGGTTATAACTCATGGCGGGCCGATGGCAGATGTACAGAGCACCTCCAAGGTGTTAAAAGCAACAGAGGCAGTCGGATATACCTGTGGATCGAGTATCGAACGTACGGCTGTCGAACCTGTGGTTATTAAGATCAGCCAGGAGTTCAAGGGAATGCCTGTCAATATTCCTGATTGGATGTCTATTTAAATGATTGCACTTATTATTAGTCTTTCGGTTTTGGCTCTCCTGGGATTTGTCTTGTGGAGAATGAAATTCAGGCCGCGGTTTTTGCCCCTTATTACCATCGCAATCATTATCATTGGAATTGGAGCGCTCGCCCAGCCGTGGATCAAAATTTTTTATCGCTACGGGCTAGCAGTCCTCATGACCGGAGTGGCGGGTTATATATTTGTCAGTCACTTCGAAAAGGCCGAATAGGTGTCGTAAAATCTTAGATATTCCTTCGATTAAACGTAGTACATTTCAACCCCGAGTTTGTCTGCCAATTTAATATACTCTTTTGGAATATTTTTATCAGTGATGATTATATCAAAATCTTTAATATCGGCAAAATGGGCTATTTTCACCTGATTGAACTTGGAAGAGTCTACCAAGAGAATACTCGTATGAGACGAATTGAGGACGGCTCTTTTAATCTCTATCTCGTATAGATTTGTGCTGGTTACTCCCAATGTGTCGCTAACTCCAGATGCGGATATGAAAACCTTGCTTGCCCGGATCTGTTTTATCAGTTCCATTCCAGTTGATCCGACAAATGACAGTGTATTCCGGTAAAAGGTTCCACCTGCAACGATCTGTTCAAAATTAACCCTGCTGCAAACCAAGCTGATGATATTCAATGAATAGGCCAGAACCGTTAAGGGTATGTCATCACGTAAATTTTTTGCCAGGTATTCAGTTGTGGTTCCCGCGTCAATAATGATCGTATCATGGGGAATTACCAGAGAGGCTGCCTTTTCACCGATTCTGCTCTTCTCTTCCTCATTTTTTGAGAGCTCTTCATCATAGGAATAGACCTTTTCACTATCGGCGAAATTTTTATCAGGAGATTTATAAATCGCCCCGCCGTGTAGTATTTTTACCAGGTTTTTATCAGCAAGAATCTGCAAGTCCCGCCTGATAGTCATTTCAGTTACCTGTAGGTTCTTGGAGAGTTCTTTTATGCTGAGGGCACCATGTTTTTTGAGACTGAGAAGTAACTTTTCAATCCTATCAGCTTTTTTGTTCATTTTTTACACCAAAAAAGAGTACAATGGAATTAATTGTACAGTAATAAAGAGATATGTCAAGAAAATTCACGAAATATTGTTCAATTTTTTACATTTTAAGTTGTAATTATAACATAATTTAACCTTTTTTATTTGACAATTCCGAACAGTTGTGATAATAAGGATATACATTTTTAATAAATAGTTATTACGAGAAATATGATTATCGATACACATACCCATCTATGGCCAGAGGCTCAGACCACGGCAGACCTGAAACGCTATTTCGATAGGAGAAAAATCGGCAATAAAATATCAACATTTATGTCAGCCCATGGATTATTGGAAATAATGGAGGAAAATGGTATAGAGCGAAGCATAGTATCATCTATCCCTTTACGATCCGATATGCGTAATGAGGACCTGGCACCATTAAATGACTACGTCAGGAAAGAGACGGAAAAATCAAAGCAGAAACTCATACGTTTTTTTACCGTTGATCCTCTTGGTGGAGAAGGCTCGGTCACTCTAATCAAACAGTGTATCGAGGAAATGGGCTTTCAGGGGCTTAAACTGCACCCCTGCATACAGCAGTTTTACCCGAACGACAGGCGGGTTTACGATATATATACAGTTATGCAAAACTATAGTATGCCAATACTATTTCACAGTGGTGGGATCGGAGTCGTGCCCTTTAAGGATTCCTACGGTCAACCCCGGCTTATTGACGAAGTTGCATGCGAATTTCCCGAACTACGGATACTATTGGGGCATGGTGGCCGGATCTGGTACGATGAAACGGCAATGATCATGAGAAAACACAAAAATGTGTATGTGGATATAAGCACAAACTTCGGCCGTTCCGATGAATACAAATCAGGTCCAATGGAGTGGCTCCTGTACAAGATAAAGGTGTGGGCTGGTAGCTTTGAACGAGTTCTTTTTGGTTCAGATTACCCCTTCTACTTTCAGGAAGAAACACTCAAGGAATTAAAAAGAGCGAAAGGATCACTCAACAACCGATATAGAGGTTTCATCACCGATAGTGACATGTTGGATATAACAGACAGAAATCCACAGAAGTTTTGTCAACTGTGTAATCTATAGTTAATTATAAGCTTTTCATTTGGAGGAATTTGATATGGCAAAAAGGTATACTGCAAAAGAGGTAGTTGAGCGGCTCCGTAAAGAGATAAATGCAGGAAAACCACTTTTCATGCCGAATTGTGGAATGGGGCTTTCGGCAAAACTCCAGGAAAAAGGGAAATCAGATATCATCTGCGTCTCACCCACGAGCTGGTGGAGATTGAGGGGTATGGGATCGCTTGCTGCCTTCTTACCCTATCGAGATGTTAATGAGCTTGTTTTTGAAGTTGCGAAAGAAGTGGTACCACTCGTGAAAGAAGTGCCGCTCATATCCCTCTCAGGACCGCACAATCCTCTGTTCGAACACAAAGAACACCTAAAGAAACTGTGGGACATTGGTATATCCGGTATTACTCCCCTCATAAGTAAGCTGTACGATGAGAGTTTCAGCGAGCAGATCGAACATATAGGGATGGGATGGAGTAATGAGGTGGAGTTTATCAGGGTCGCTCATGAGATGAACATGTTTGCCTTCGCATACGCCTTTGCACCAAAAGAGGCAGAGGTGTTGGCTGAGGCAGGAGCTGACGTAGTAGCCTCACACTGTGGTTCAACAAAGGGAGGGCTTTCTGGAGCAAAAACTGGATTAACCATCGAAGAGGCCGCTGAAATCAGTCAGCAGATATTCGATGCAGCGAAGAAGGTAAAAAAGGATGTGATACTTTTTGCTCATGGTGGACCTATTGAGGGACCGAAAGAGGTGGAGTATATATTCAAACATACCGACGCGCACGGTTTCACAGGAGGTTCGGCTGCCGAGCGTATGCCGATCGAGAAGGCAATTCTTGAAATTACTCAGGCTTATAAAAACATACCAATGAAGTAAACATTGAGATTCCATTAATGCAGCATTTAATTGTAAGAGATGAAAATAAATAGAAAGAGGAGGCAGGAAGACTAAATGGGAAGTGAAGGGAAAAAACCAAAAATTCTTGTAACAGGGATGTTGAATATGAAGGGGGACGAGATTCGTTTCCTAGCGGAGCAGGTTTCTCAGTACGGTGGTGATGTAATCATCATGGATATGAGCCTCGGGGGGGAGGTTGATTGGGCAGATATTTCTCTCACCGAAGTGCTTGCAACAAGAAAGATGACAAAGGAGAAGGTTTGGAAATCGTCAAGATCTGATGCCATTGAAATGGTGGGGAAAGCAGCTGCACTGAAAGTCGAGGAGCTGTATAAAAAAGGTCAGGTCGATGGAATGATATCGTGGGCAGGTACTGTCGGCACATCAGCTGTCACCATACCCATGAGGACCCTTCCCATCGGTGTACCGAAGATCATGCTGGCTACCGCTGCTTCCGGCGACGTTAGGCCATGGCTGGGAAATAAAGATATATATATTGCAAACCCCATCGCTGAAAAGGGGGTCAACCGTGTTACGAGGAAGGCCATCGCCAATGCTGCAGCGGCAATTGTTAATATGGCGAAGGTCGGAGAGATACCCGAGGATGAGGTACACCCACTGGTTGCTCTTACGGCGTACGGTACGACCACTCCCACGGTCGTGAAATGTGAGAAACACATGGAGGAGAAAGGCTGGGACACGATGATCATCCATCAGGTCGGTACTGGGGCTACAATGGAAGATTTGATTCGGGCAGGTCAGATTAACGCCGTATTCGAAATTACACCTGGTGAACTCAGCAACAATATGCACAAGAGTATTTACGGGAATCCAGAATCGTGGGGAGGAGATAGACTTACCGCAGCGAGTGATATGGGCATCCCACAGATCGTAGTGCCGGAGTGGGTGATCGAAGAGTACAGAAAGGGTCTGCGGGTTTCTTATCAAAATTCAAAAAAGCCCTACATACACAATCCAGCAGTCACCGCTTTGACACCGAGCCTTGAGGAGACGGAGAAACTCGCCATGGAGATCATAAGCAAGTTGAACAGGACCAAAGGTCCCACTGCTCTCATGGTTCCGATGAGAGGATGGTCAGCATATGACCAGGCTGCCGAGCTCACCAATATCGAGCGCGGCTGGGCCCCTGAAAAAGGTGATGGTCCCGTATGGTGGCCTGATCCTGAGAAACCTGAGTGGTCCAGAAGAGCATCATGCATGTGGGCAATATTCGAAAAGCATGTTAATAGAGATAACGAAAATCTGGATATCATACAGTGCGACATGCATATACTGGACGATTCGTTAGTGAACCTGATGAATCAGTGCATGGATGATATGATCGACCAGAAATGGAAAAGGGGAATGTACCGGGAATTTTCCGCAGTTGTGAAATGATTAAAGCATATGTCAGCGCAAACTCCGGATGGGTATGAAAAAATCCGTGGATGTAAAAGATGAGAAAAGATGAACTGAATGCTTTTTATGCAGACAAAAGGGAACTCAAACACGAGAAATATGTCATATTTCAATACTACTTTGAATCTGTTATTGATCCGGAGGATGCAGCAGCACTGTTATGCAGGGAGCAATCGACAGCCCAGTGGAAACGTATCGATGTAGAGGAAGATTTTAGAGAGAGATTTGGTGCAAAGGTGGTGGATTTAGAGGTTACCGGGAAAGTTGATACCTTCCCCTTTTCAACCCTTGCATCAAAATACCGGAAATCGCAGGCGTGTTCTGTTAAAATTGCGCACCCTCTTGAAAATTTTGGTCCCAGGATTCCCAATCTCCTCACTGCAGCTGGAGGGGAAGGTGCATTTCATTCGCCTGGAATAGCTGCAATCAAACTCATGGATATAGAGTTTCCCGATAGTTACCTGCAGTATTTCGAAGGACCTCAGTTCGGTATCGATGGATTCCGTGAGCTTCTTGGTGTATATGATCGTCCAATTTTCTTCGGGGTAGTTAAACCCAATCTTGGTCTATCACCGGAGCAATTTGCTGAGCTTGCATATAAGAGCTGGCTCGGTGGTTTAGATGTAGCCAAGGATGATGAGATGCTCTCTGATGTCCCCTGGTCGTCCTTGAAAGAGCGCGCTGCATTTACGAAAAAGCTGAGGTTAATATGTGAAGAGATTATCGGCGAAAAAAAGATGTACCTCGCCAATATTACCGACGAGGTCGACCGATTAATCGAACTGCACGATATTGCGGTTGAAGAAGGAGTAAATGCTCTAATGTTGAACACCATGACTACGGGTTTGAGTGCGGCGCGGATGCTCAGGAAGCATTCCCGCGTGCCACTGGTCAGTCATTTCGATTTTCTGGCACCCTTTACTTCGATACCAACATTTGGTATTCATTCGAAACTGATTACTAAGTTGCAAAGAATCGTTGGATTCGACGTCATTATTATGCCCGGTTTTGGAGATAGAATGAAGATTAACGAATCAGAGGTGCTCGAGAACGTAGAGGAGTGTGTCAACCCCCTTGGCCACCTAAAAAAATCTCTTCCTGTGCCTGCGGGAAGCCAGTGGGCTGGTACAACGGGCGATATTTTTGAAAAGCTTGGAACAGTCGATTTTGGTATCGTGCCCGGTCGTGCAGTATTCGGTCATCCTATGGGACCGGAAGCTGGTGCACGAAGCCTTAGACAGGGATGGGAGGCGACTAAGAGTGGATTTTCAATGATGGAATACGCCAGAGATCATGTTGAGCTGCAGGAAGCGATTCGAATTCATAACGGTAGCATCTAAAATTGTGTATATTATACCTAGCATTTACCGGAGGAATTAAATGGCCGAAATACTGTTGCAGGACATGGTAAAACGGTATGGCGAACTCATGGCAGTCGACCATGTGAATCTCGAGATAAAGAATAAAGAATTCATTGTATTACTTGGGCCATCGGGATGTGGAAAGACAACGACACTTCGTTGCATATCCGGATTGGAGCTACCTGACGAAGGCAAAATATTTATAGATGGGATGGATGTGACAACCAAACCTGGATCAGAAAGAGATATTGCATTTGTATTTCAGCTCTATGCGCTCTACCCGCATTTCAATGTATATAAAAATATTGCATTTCCTCTCGTTACACAACGAGTCAGTAAAGTAAAAATCAATGAAGAGGTACGAAGAGCGGCCAAATTGCTCCGGATAGAGCATATACTTAAAAAAAAGCCTAAGGCGCTCTCGGGTGGTGATCAGCAGAGAGTGGCTTTGGGACGTGCTCTTGTCAGAAGACCGAAAGCTTTCCTTCTCGATGAGCCCATAGGAACGCTTGATGCAAGTTTTCGGGAGGAGATGAGAACGGAGCTAAAAAGACTCCACGTCGATATCGGGGCAACAACCGTTTACGTGACTCATGACCAGGTCGAGGCTATGTCTATGGGAGACCGTATCGCAGTCATGAACTTAGGTATCTTACAGCAGGTAGGAACGCCTCATGAGATATACAGCAAACCTAAAAACCTGTTTGTCGCAAACTTTATTGGAAGCCCAGGTATGAATTTCATAAGTTGTAATTCAATTCGAAGGAATGGAGATTTACTTCTGCGAATAAAAGAGATCGATGAAAACATCCATGTTACGGAGAATATCAAGAGGACAATTATAGAGAAGAGAGAAGAGGACAAAGAACTCGTATTGGGAGTAAGACCTGAAAATGTGCTGTTCAGTTTGACATCGGGTGAGGATTTCGTCCGATCCGAAGTATTTGCTATAGAAAAGACAGGTTCATACAATATTATTGATGTAAAACTGGGTAATGAGATCATACGTGTTAGAACTCAACCAACGGTTGTTCCAAAGATTAAAGAAAATGTATATATAGGATTTGACATGCAAGGTATAAGTCTTTTCGACAAAGAAAACAAAAACTCCATTATTTCATAGACTCTTTGGGAGGGTACAAATGGCTGAAGTCAAGCTCATCTCACTAACCAAGACCTTTGGCGAAACTGTTGCGGTGGAGGATATGAATCTTGAAATAAAAAACAGGGAATTCTTTGTTCTCCTGGGGCCGACAGGTGCTGGGAAAACTACAACGCTACGACTTGTAGCTGGTTTAGAGAGACCGGATAGTGGAGAAGTAATGTTGGATGGGGTCTGTATCAACGATTACAGCCCCGCTCTCAGGGATGTAGCGTTTGTTTTTCAGTATTATACACTTTATCCTAATTATACAGTGCGGGAAAATCTCGAGTTTCCTTTGAAGTCGGACCTGAGGAAAATGTCCCAGGAGGATATAAACCTCAAGGTTGCATCCGTTGCTAAAGTGTTACATATAGAGCATCTTCTTGACAGAGGAACCATTCATCTTAGCGGAGGTGAGATGCAGAGAGTTGCTATCGGAAGAGCTATTGTCCGAACACCTCAGGTGTTTCTCATGGACGAACCTCTCTCCAATCTTGATGCAAAGCTACGTGAAGAAATGCGGGCAGAACTTTCCAGACTTCATTTTGACCTGGGGTCAACATTCTTCTATGTCACACATGATCAGATTGAGGCAATGACAATGGGTGATAGGATAGCTGTGCTCAATGAAGGCAAGGTGCTGCAAATCGGTGCTCCAGATGAGATATACAATTCTCCAAAGGATGTTTTCGTCGCTCAATTTGTTGGAAGTCCGAAAATCAACCTTCTCGAAGCACAGATCGATAATTCGTCACTAATTGTGAGCGAGAAACATATGATGTGTGAGATTCATCCTAAGCACAAAAAGGCTTTGATCCGGTATAAAAAGAAGAATATACTTTTCGGAATCCGTCCGGAGGATATTGAGATATCGAAAGAGAAAAGGAATAAAAACTCATTTCAATGCAAGATCCATTTTAAACAAAGCCTTGGTGTTGAAGATATCTTAAATTTGGAAGTGGACGATATCTCCTTTCGGGCAAATGCACCGACAAAGATAATGGCCAAAGTCGGTGATAATATAACTGCAACCTTTAATATGGAACGGGTTCATCTGTTCGATCCTGACTCACAGAAACGTATTGAAGAGGAGCAGTCATAACCCCATTCGTTTGCCACTGTTTTTATATGTCATCGCAATTGTTGGTTGTCGTTTATCCTGGGCATTTCTGCTGCATGTTCTGGATGGATCTCTATTTATGTTGAAAAAACCAACCATAATATGTGCTGGGATTCTCAATACGAAGGGTGAGGAGATACGTTTTCTTGCTGAGAATGTTGCAGCTCATGGCGGCAATGCAAAGATAATGGATCTTAGCCTTGGAGGAGAGGTCGATTGGGCGGACATTTCACTTGGTGACGTTTTAGCAACAACGGGTGTGAGCAAAGATGAGGTTTTTCAGGCATCACGATTGGAAGCTGCACACATAGTGGGAAAGGCAGGTGCGCAGAAAATAAAACAGCTCCACGAACAGAAAGGGATTGAAGGCATTATATCCTGGGCGGGAGCAACGGGTACAACGGTTGCCACAAGAGCTATGCGTGCGCTCCCGCTAGGTGTTCCAAAAATAATGATGTCCACAGTTGCTGCTAGTGATGTGAGTAGGTGGCTGGTTCACAAAGACATATATATCATGAATCCCATCGCTGAACAGGGAATAAATAAAATTACACGGATGATGGTAAATACAGCGGCAGCTTCTATAGTAAGCATGGCACAGGCGCAAAGAATTTCCATTCAAAACGATAAACAGCTAGTCGCAATAACTGCATATGGAACTACCTATCAAACTGTCAAAAAATGTGCCGACTTCATCAACAGAAGGGGATATGATTCTATTGCCATTCACCAGACCGGGTCAGGAGCAGCTATGGAAGATCTCATCCGATCAGGCCAGATCGCTGCACTGTACGACATTACGACAGCCGAGATCAGTAATACCAGATTTCATAGTCCCTACGGTATAAAGGAGGGATGGGAGGGGGAGCGGCTGACTGCAGCTGCCGAGAAGGGAATTCCTCAGATAGTTTGCCCTGGAGGATTGGATCAGTTTACTCTGGGGCCTTTTGAAACTGTTCCAAAGGAATTTCTAAATGATTATAGAAAAGGTATGCGGGTCTCTCACAATAATTCAAAACTGCCCTACATTCACAGTCCGGAAGTTACGACATTAAATCCTAGCATAGAAGAAACACAAGAAATTGCTCGGTACATGATTGATAAATTGAACAATACAAAGGGACCGACTCTTCTTTGCATTCCCATGAAAGGTTGGAGCTCATACGACCAGCCTAAGGAACTGGCGAGTTTTGAGAGAGGATGGCCAAAAGAAAGGGGTAACGGTCCGGTGTGGTGGCCCGACACTGATAATCCATCGTGGTCTTTACGTGCGACAAGCATGTGGGCGGTGATGGAAAGACACATGAACACTAAAAACCAGTATCTCGATTTGATAATATGTGACATGCATCTACTCGATGAGTCATTTGCTGAGTTACTGAATCGATGTATGGGCGATATGCTGGATGGTATATGGAAAAAGGGGTTGTATCGGAATTTTAAAGGAGTAATTGCCTAATTCTGGGATTTATGGCTTTTTTACCTGCTGCTATCCGACTTTTTTTCTATCATACGGAGATTTTTTAATCCCTCACCTGCCAGAAAATCTGCACTGGGTGCAAGTTGTCGCCAGACCGCAGTCACTCGAGCAAGTTCCTCGATGTCAGGAACAAAGGACTCTATGACGATCCATCCGTTATAGCTTGTATCTCGCAAACCCCGGTATACATCTTCCCAGTAAACCAGACCAGTCCCAGGTGTGCCGCGGTCATTCTCACAGGCATGTATAAGACCCAGGAATGGTCCGCTTTCCACGATTGCCTTATAGAAGTTCTTTTCCTCCCGGATCATGTGGTAGGTGTCCAGGTGTACTTTTACATTTGGTTCTCCCACCTCCTTGCAGAACCGAACGGCGTCCGCAGCTGTGTTGAGGAAGTAGGTTTCGAACCTGTTGAGAGGCTCAACCGCCACGATAATTCCCATCTCTCCAGCATGTTTGGCAGCCAAACGAAAATTGTTAACACTCCGTTCCCATTCCTCTTCTGTACGAGCTTTACCTGACAGATAACCCGCAGGAGCGTAGTTCACACCTCCAATCACACATCCACTGCCAGCTATGCGGTATGCGGCATCGATGCATTTTTTGAAATACTCCAGGCTTTTTATTCTCAATTCTGGTTCGCCGGCCAATGGATTATACTCATCGGTAAGTATAATCACAAAACATGCATTCATATCGTACTCATGGAGTGCCTTTTTTATATCCGAGACAGGCAGTTGATCAGGATAGCGGAGATGGATCTCCACTCCATCAAAGCCAAGCTTCTTTGCACGACCGATCAGTGGGATACTTTCCCGTACAAAGGTCTCGGTCCAGAGTAGGAGCTCAACAGCGTATTTATACACGTTTTCCTCCTTCCCTCAATGTTTCTTAGTGAAAGCTAATCGAGATCACTTTGAAAGGAATGTGAAATCAGGCAGATAAACTCTTTCACCGCCTTTTAAAGCTGACTCATGTGCAAGGATGCCTACACAGGTTATATTAGCCGATTGAATCGCATTTGGAAAGGGATCGCGGTCTTCGATCAGGGCAGAGACGAATTCATGGACCAGATGCGGGTGCGAACCACCATGCCCTTCAAGGGACCCCGGATCGGATACCAAATGCGCGTGCGTACCGTCTGGATCTGCACCTGCAGCTTCAGCAATATGTTTGTAGTCATCCAATTCAAAAAACGTCTTTGTGGTAAAGGCCTGTATCTCCTCGGGGAGAAGACGGGCATAATCGGGCACCCTGATCCGCTCAGCGACCTCTGCTTGAGGTTTCTTTGCAGTGTGCAGTACTGGGCCCTCGCCTTCTATCAGCGGCCATTCGAATGTTTTTTTGGAACCGAATACATCGAAACTCTCTCTGTACTGGCGGGCAGTATCAAACAAGGAACGATAGACACGGGCAGAGAGGTCAGAATTTCGAAACTTAAAGTGAGTTGTTTCAACAGCATAAGGGGAGTTGTATTTAGATATCAATTCTTTCCGTATTGTACCGGATCCGAAACAGGATACGTATTCCGCCTCATCACGAGTCAATGAGAGGCAGGGGCTCACACAGTGCGTCGCATAGTGCATCGGTGGAAGGCCTGGCCAGTATTCAGGCCATCCGTCCATATCCTGCTGGTGACTTGCCTGGATAAACTGGATCTTGCCAAGCTCGCCTTTCTCGTATAGCTCCCTTACGTAGAAGAACTCGCGGGAGTAGATAACCGTTTCAGCCATCATGTACCGCAAACCTGTTTGCTCCGCCAGTTCGACTATCTGTCGGCAATCGTCCACCGATGTGGCCATGGGCACCGTGCACATTACATGCTTCCCAGCTTTCAGCCCAGCAATCGACATAGGGCCGTGATCGGGGATAGGTGAATTTATATGGACAAAATCAACCTCAGGATCGGCCAGGACATCCTCATATTTCGTATAACGCTTCTCAACGCCAAACATATCACCAATTTCATTAAGCTGTTTTTCAGATCGTCGACAAATTGCGTACATATTCGCCTTTGGATGCAACTGATAGATGGGAATAAATTGTGTTCCAAAACCAAGCCCGATAATCGCTACGTTCACTTTGTCTTTCGCCATGGTTGTCTCCTTATCTTTTTTCTTTTGTTTTTGTTTCAAATCATACTATGCTCAAAAACCATGTCAATATATAAGTGCAAGATCTGAGTATTCTGTAATCCATTTTACCGTTCATACAGGTATAGATTATAGGCGTGTATCATTTGAAGAATCGGATGTAGAGGAAATTGTGGGAACTATTGTTCTCAAATTTGGATTTTTTTAAAGATTCAACAATCGATCGAGTGCAATTGAAGATTCATAAACTCTACTTTCCGGGCAGTACCTATACGCCGGTATCGTTTCAACAGTTAAATAACCATCGTATCCGACACGACGCAACGCTTTCATAACCTTTGGCCAATCGACGTCTCCTTCAAAAATATTGACGAAACCGTTAATGTTGCCGACAGAGGTTTGGAAGTCTTTGATGTGAACACTTTTTATTCGGCCGGCAAGTTCATCGATCCATTGTTCGGGGTAACCATAGGCTAGTATATTTGCAACATCGAAAAGTGCTCCGATATACTCACAGTTAAAAGAATCGATAAAGTCTCTGAATTCCAATGGACTGAGAATGAATTTGTTCCACACATTCTCAATTCCCATGTAAACCTTTGTCTCTTCGGCAACCGGAATCAACTGGAGGAGTGCGGCCTTTGATCTTTCGAATGCCTGAGAATAAGTTATCTCCGGTGTAACCATACCCGGGACGACAAGTACAACCTCCGCACCTAATAATAAACCATCTTTCAGTTCTTTCTGAATTACATCGACACCTTTTGCTCTGACTTTGGCGTCCGGGCTTGACAGCGGATAATTGAAGTTGAGAGCCGTTGAAATACTGTAAATCTCGATTCCGATTTCTTGTGCTGCACGGGCAACTGCCTTGATCTCATCTTCTGATGTATTTAAAGCGAGATCGCTCTGGTAGTCTACAATACCGGTCTCTTCGTCCGGTCTGGAAGTTCCCTCCTTCTTTTTAGGAGCGTTTTCTCCCAGACATACTTCGATTCCATTGAAACCTGCATCCTTGGCAACAGCCATACATCGTTCAATACTCATGGAGTCGGGGAACAACCACTGATTGATGCCTTTCTTCATCTTTTTTCTCCTATTTCCACAATACGATTGGAAGAGATGCTGAGGTTTTCAGCTTCAACAATTGCGATGGATCTGGCTGCATCTCGAAAGGTGACTTTCTCAGGCGCTTTATTTCTGGCTATACATTCGAGAAAATATGCAATTTCATAGTCATAACCCATGCCGGACGGAATATTAACATTTCGCTGCCCATTACCTTCTCTGAAGAGTATTAATCGATTGGTGCCGGTGAATTCAAACTTGGCCGTTGCGTGTTCAAAGTTTACGGTATACTGCATTTCAAGGCTGAAACCATCAGACATTGCCCAGCCTCCTTCGGCAGTCACTATTGGGATCTCGTCAAAAAGGTAATGGGTCATAACATGATCTATTTCACCTGATATTTTACTATAGCCTCGTGAAAATACAGCTCTGGGCATACCAAAACAGAACTGTATGAAATCAGTATCATGTACATGGAGATCCAGTATCGCTCCGCCGCACGCCTTACCATCGGAATAGAAAGAACCACCGGGATGGGCAAGAACCCGTCGAAAATGTGCAGAAAAAACCTTACCGTATGTTTGGGTGTCGATCGTCTGTTGCAGCCATTTCCATCCAGGCCAGAAACGCATGCACATAGCAGGCATTCCAAAACCTGGAGCTCCGTCCGCTAATTCTGCGATTTCGAATGCTTCAGCTGAGTTTCGAGCCAGCGGTTTTTCGATCATCACATGTTTACCTGCAGCCAGTGCGGATTTTGCGTAGTGAAGATGCAGGGGAGTGGGCAGGCATATGTCCACTAATTGGACATGAGGATTCGCTATCAGGTCAGAAGCATCCTTGTATCTTTTAACATTATTTGACAGTACACTGCCCTCAGGCAGCCCCTCAATATTAGTCCCCGCAACCGATAGTCCTGACAAACGGTCAGGATCTATATCTGATACTGCTGTAATTTGTACATCATTCTGCTTTGCATAAACCCCCAAATGGGTGGCTCCCATCATCCCAATTCCAATTACACCAACGTTTATCATCGTATCCTCTGCCGTTTCGGAGATCAGCTGTAAACTATATGTGTTGTAGAAGTATAGTACGGCATCAGCAAAGGAGGATCAAGAAGATTTGGAAAGGATCCTTTTTTCGACATTTATAAGAACCTGCTTTATAATAAGGCAGCCTGTGAGTTTAGTGTTTATTGAGGTATTGACTGTGGCTGAAAAAAACGGTTTATTATCGCATTACACAGTGGAGTTCCTGACCGTTTGCCAATATTTGATTTTAGAGATAGTCCGAAATTTAACGAGCGTGTAACGAGCAGAAGATCTAAAGATTACTCGCTCAGGATAAGGAGTACTACCGGGATGAGTGGGGGACTGTGTACAAAAAACCGATTACTCCTGGCCAATCGAAGCACCCGTAGATTTTTCCATAAGGGATTGGGATGATCTGAAAAGATAGAAGCCACCTGATCCTGATCTTCCTGAACGGATGGCTGAGATCAAACTGGACCAGAAATGGACACGCGATAATGTATACTTTGAAACAGCAGTCCAAAAAATGGTTAAGGCAAAAGGGGAAGTTATCTGTGTTTATGTACTACCCTTTTTATATTGCGATGGGAATATAGATTCCTTTCGCGATGATCTGGTTGCAATTGGTCTTAGCGGGCTTCATCCTATTCAGAGGACGGCAGGAATGTCGATTGAAAAAGTGCATGAACGTGCTGGTACAAAGCTCTGTCTTATCGGAAATATTGATTCGTCCGATACCCTTGTATTTGGAAATGAAAATGAGATAGTTTTGCAGACACTCCAGTATGGAACCTATCCAATTGATGTGCGTGCAGTCTCAGAGAGGATAGAGCACATCAGATCAGAGTTAGAAAGAAAGAATAGAGGGCAAGGTCGACTTGGAAATCCATAATAGAGAACAGGCCTTGAAAATCGCCAAAGATATTTTTCATTGGCTTTGTGTATCCTCCGATGTTCTTCAAGTCGCTGATGTGATCATTGGCTTTGGGCATTTTGATTTAAAAATCCCACGACACTGTGGATATCTTTACACAAACGGTTTCGCACAAAAGATTATTTTCACCGGCGGGTCAGGAAGCGGAACTGCAGATTTATGTAAACCTGAGGCACTCGTTTTTTTTGATGAATTACAAAAAGTATATCCGAATATTCCCAGGGATACGCTCATTATTGAAGAAAGATCAACGAACACACTTGAAAATATTCTGTTTACCAGGACAATGTTGGAGTCCACTTCTCCAGATTTCAGCTTCAATAATCAAATAAAAAGTGCAATTATTGTTGCGTGTGCATACAGGCAGAGAAGGGTGTGCCTTACGTGTAAGAAAAATCTGCCAGAGGTATCATTTTACAATGCACCCCCGGAAACTTCATTCAACAAAGAAGAGGGTATGTTTTCGGCAAGAGGTTTAAACTTCTTTTCTCTTATCGTTGGAGAAATCGAACGTTTAATACGGTATGGGGAAAGGGGTGATATTCTGCAAGAATCAATCCCAGATGAGTTATTCGATAAATATCGTGCGCTTAAGAAATTCGTCGATCTTGGAGAGCCCTGTTCTTAATTCCCTCAATTTTAAATAGTTAGCTCGCTTTAATGTTCCCTCATTATACACCCAACTCGTCGATTCACAGGAAATGTCTTGACATGAGTAGATAAATTCTTTTAAATGTTTTGATGAACTAACGTAATCATCTTAGCTGTTAGTCATATCAATTAACCGTACAAAGGAGGCTGTTATGAAAAAGGCGTTTGTAGTACTTGTCGCGTTGTGTTTCCTGCTTGCAGGTACTGAATTGGTATTTGGAGCAGGCGAGGAGGCTGAGGAAAAACCTGAAAAAGTCGTAGCCGCTGCTGAAAAGGATTTACTGGATTTCTCCGATATCACAATAAGGGTTGACTGTGGAGGACCGGAAGGTGGCCCTTTTGCCAGTATCCTGTATAATGGTGCAACAGCTGCTGGAAAGCTTTTGGGTTGCAAGGTTGAAGTTGTTTGGTCAGATTGGGATCCCGGAAAGGAAGTTGAGAATTTCAAACAGACCATTGCCGCGAGGCCGGATGGCGCAGTTTTAATCGGGCAGCCGGGAGATGAAGGCTTCGGTCCCCTGGTTGACGAAGCTATAGCAAATGGGATTCTCGTAACGACAATGACCGTTGATCTCCCCGAGAGTAGGGGAAAATATAGTGCTCAGGGTTTTGGCTATGCGGGTTCAGAGCTCTATTCAGCTGGGTATGCGTTGGCCGAAAAAGTGGCTATGGATTACGACCTTGGAGCTGGTGACAGGGCGATGGTTTGGGGGCTTCTAGGAGAGCCGCTTCGTGGAATGAGGACAAAGGGCTGCATTGATGCTCTTGAGGAGAGAGGTGTAACCGTTGACTATCTCGATATCTCTCCCCAAACAAATGCGGATCCGCCGGCAGGAACCCCGGTCGTCGTTGCATATGTTGCCTCCCATCCTGACGTTGATTTAATAATTACGGATCACGGAGGCTTAACGTCTACTTCAAAAACCTATATGGAAGCTGCAGGTAAAGAGCCGGGAGAGGTGCTGGTTGCAG
>CAYFYU010000070.1:0-9164 GCA_964347455.1 uncultured Spirochaetota bacterium
TCCCGCCCTTGCGGGAACAGGAGTCAGCGAGGGGTCAATCGAATTTGCTGATGGTCTCGGCACCGCATTCGGGGTTATGGGGAAGATCATTTCGATTGTGGATTACCGTGTTGAATACCGCTACATTATTGACTACTACGAACCCGGGCTTATCAATTTTGCCTGGGACAATCGAAGGCTCGTTTATTCGCAGGAATTACTCGAACTGATCCTCGGACAGGCTGATCCGGCATACGACAGTGAGAATACAGCGGGTTTCCTCATATCCGGAGGAGTTGTGCTATTGAAAAAACTCGAAATCGGTCTCGGTTATGAAAATTATAAGCGGGTGACAGGAGCTGGTACCAGGCAGATAGATGAAGGTCAGATATATGTGAATGTTATGAGGGGACTGGTGCCCAAAGTATTCGGAAATATCACTTACAATAGAAGTGAAGATTTTGACAATGTGTTCGAAGATCCCTTCAATGAAAACACACTCCTCGAGGCGAACGTCTTCTACGAATTATCGCCGAATTTTGCACTTTCCCTCAATGTAAAGAGAACCTATCAATTTAACGATGAGACGGGAAATAACGAACCGATAGAATCCTACGGTATAAGTACTACCTTCATGTTCTGAAAATGCATTCGGTTTAGAATGGTTAATTTGCGCTGTGTGTCCGCTGGTAATGTCGTCGCGCTTTTGCTCTATTGCCACAATCTTTCATGTTACACCACCGACGACTCCTATTACGGCTACTGTCAATGAACAGCCAACCGCAATGCTCATCGGCACATTTTTTTACGCGAATCAATTCATCCGATATCAGGAGATCGGCTGCTGATTTTACGATAGGATTGAGCATAATGTCAAAAGAATAGTCTTGGGAGCAGAATGACCAGACGAATCCAGCATCCTCATTTTTTATACAGCACGACCTGCCCATTGATTCTGCAAAGTATCGATTAAAGATCTCGAGATCTCCCTTTTTAACCTGAGTCTTTTCTACAATGGCCTCGAAAATACGAAAAAGTGTATCTCTCAATTCGATTGCTTTACTATAAACTCTCTCTGCCTGAAGGGGATCTTTTGAAGCCTCGTTCCTCAGGTTATCGGCAGTTTCTTTTCCTAAAATTCCAATGTAAACACTCCATGTGACAAGATCTGAGAAGGAAGTGAGTATTTCTCGCTGTTTTGGACTGTAGCGCCAGGATACTGTATTTGTAAAATCCAGACACAACTTACCACCTTCCAGAGGGACATTGTCTGCCTTGCTCTCATCGCCCATAACGTACAAACCTCTTGTAAAATTTATAACCAGCAAAAAATACTTGACTGGTTATAAATTTTTATTTACAATATAACCAGTATAATTATAATTGCTGGTTAGTTTAAAGGTCAAGTATTTTATGATAGGAGTACATAACTATGAACTGGATGGCAATGTGGCAACTATCTCAGATGAAACAGGAGGAGTTCATCAAGGACGCAGAGGAGTATCGTCTGTCGAGAGTTGGAAAAGTTAAAACAAAAAGATCGATCAATTTTTTACAAGCTATTATGAATAATCTCGGAAAATTGCTCGTAAGGTGGGGCTATTCGTTTCAGAAACGTTATGGTATCATGAATGAATAGCCTACCACCTCATTTTCTCAGTCGCTTCTGTACAGCTTCGCTCTCGAGCTCCCTGATTGCATCAGAGGCCACCCATCGAGCAGTCCTGGAATCGATAAGCTGAATTTCCCGTGCTGTTTTAACAGCAGCTTTATTCAAATTACGATTTCTCTTTCCAATATTTCGCAACGCCCAGTTGACCGCTTTTTTCACGAAGTTACGATCGTCCAGGGCTCCTCTGACTATCACCCGAAACAGTCCAATAAACTTCTCGTCATCCGTCTCTTTGTCATGCCATGCTAAACAGGCTAAAAGAGCATAAGCAGCTCTTTTGACGAATTCCTCATCCCGATCGGACCACTCAAGAATTTTTTTCCATGCAAGGGGAGTCTTCTCGAAGAGGTTCATACATACCTGATCGCAGACATCCCAGGAATTGAAATCTAATACCCAGTTTTCCATTTGCGCTTCGGTCAGTTTCCCAGGATCATCGATCATCGATGCAAGAATCTGTGCCTCAGGAATGCCGGTTTTCCATAGATCAACTGCAAGGTTGTGATCCTTACCCAGTTCTTTTGCAATCTTTCGCATATCCGGGACCGACACGCCCATTCGCCCTGCAGCAGTCATTCCAAATCTGGACATTCCTTCAATCTGATCTGGTTTGGCCTTGTTCTTGAGTTTCGCTAAAACTACTTCCACAGATGTCATTTTGTCCATCACCTTCTTTTTTTGCAAGTATATCGGTTTGATGAGTCAAGAGACAGAGTATGTTCATATCAACATCAGACATTCTATCGCGATACCATGTCTTCAGCTGATTACCATCAATAGCATGTTCAGTTTGAAGCTGATTGTATATGAAGTGAAGGATACATTGCAAAAAATATTTTTCACCTCTCCTGTATCGTTTTGATTGAGGAAAAATTTGCCAGTCGGACGAGCCAAAGTTCAATATACTGAAATTACTCTTGAGAAGTGCGCCTACGAGCCTGCTTCCGGTTCTGCTGCCACCTGTTTTTTTACCCGAATATCTTCTTCTATCCATGGAATCATTATAATTTTGGAGGATACAATTCTCGAGCACTGGTTCGCAATAATCAGGCATAAGCTCTGTTAATCCATCATAGTTTATCGTTGCATAGAAGAGGCCATTTTCCGTTAAAAGCTTACGAACAGTATGTACTGTTTCAAGAAGTGGTACGATGTCCATGAAACTGTTTGCTGTCACAGCATGAAAACCACCCTTTTTCAGTCTCAAGATACTGTTTGGATTAAAAAAATCGGCTGAGATGAGCGTTATTCTTAAACGGGCATTATCATGTTTGGCAAAGATGGATGAATGTGAGGTTCTTGTTCGACACCCCTTTCTTTTGAGTTTATCAACAATACGCCTTCGTGCTATTTCTAGACTGTTTAGTTCGGAGTCTATTCCGTAAAAGTCAACAGTGCCTCTATAATTAAGATCGAGGAGGTGGCGAAGCATAAGTCCTGTTCCTGTGCCTATGTCGAGAAGGGCCGGGCTTTCTACACTCTCGATAAGTCGTTTGAACTCGAAAGCAACACCACGGTTAAAACTTCTGTTATCAATAGATACTTTTGATTCGAGATAGTGTTGAAAATTAAAAACAAACCTATTGACCATTTTAGGTTCCAATATGCGGAGTGTTGAATGTTTTATGAAGTGCTTCGTGGAATAGTTTTCCCGTATCGTGCCATGAAGGCAGCTTTTTTGCTAAAAGAGATGCTTCCCTAGATAGTGTTTTCCGCAAATGCTGATCTGTGATGAGCATTCTCAGAGCGGTTGAAAAATCTGCATGCTTTTCCGGGTCGATGAGGAATCCCCCTCTTCTCCTCTTTATACTCTCTTTCGTCTTAATTTCCTCTTTACCGACTATCTCCCAAGTTGCTCCGCTCTTCGAAAATGCCACGTAGGGAAGTTGAAAGTGCAGTGCCTCAGCAAGGGCTATGCCGAATCCCTCATACTCAGAAGGGAATACGAACAGGTCTGAGCTTCTATAGAGTGCAAGGAGCGCAGCATCATCTAAAACTCCTAATAGGTGAATTCTACTTTCCATGCTGTACGTCGAAATCAGTTTCTCTAATTTACGAGTATATGCGGGAATGATACTGTTATCACCAGCGATCTGAAGCGTCCATTTCAGATCCTTGAGATAAATTAAGGCTTCAATGAGTGCTCTATGTCCTTTTCGCGGTATTAAGTTGCCAACCATCAGAATACAAACGGGATGCTGAGCATTTTTTCTCTGGGGGACTCCTCCATTTTGGAGAGTGTCCTTACCTGGCGGGCAGACACTGATCGGCTTTTCTTTATGGAGTAATTTTTCTACTGTCTCTCGAGTTGTGCTGCTGTTTACGATGATACTGTCTGAATGGTTCAGTAGGACTTTTTCAAATAGTAGGGCCATGCGGCGCGATACAGTTCCGACCTGTTCATTCGATCTGAGATGATGCACAAGGGTGACTATCCTCGTGTACGTTGATCTGCGAAATAAGAGGTGCAGAAAGACGGAAGGACATACCAACTCATCGATCACAATACAATCGTGTTGTGAAAATCCTGAAAGTATACGTGAGAGTTTTCTAGAGAAAATACTGAAAGGAGCGAGGAAATAGGGTGGTTTCTTTAACTCTAGAATATCGACTCTATCGCCATTTTTCTGCAAAAAGGAAATGACTTTTCGGTCATAGAGATAACCGCCGGATATCTGTTCGATACTTCCGTAGATGATGAATAGAACCTTCATGACCAGCTTTCATTGTAGGAGGCCCATGCAATATCTGATTCCCAGATTTTTATCTTTGAGTCCGTTATAGAGTTTATCGGGTATCCTTCATTTTTGAGTTCCTTGCGGAGTGCACTACAGATATAATGGGCAGTATTTTCAATGCTTGCCTGACGGCTCTGAAAATAGGGGAGATCATTCAAAAACACGCCGTCGAGCGATTGGATGACCTTATCGAGCTTTTCGTTCAATACATCAATATTTACGCCAAATCCACTCTCATCAAGGTCCGAGACAGTACAGATCCATTCCAATATATAGACATGCTCGTGGGGCAGGGTTTCATCTCCGAAATCACCGATGAGCTTATGACGTACTTTGAAATCCGTTTTAATTCCTGTTTTATACATTGATTCCCTCTCTTTATGGCTCCAGAACGATCTGTAATCGCAGTTCTGGATGTTTATTTATCAACTCATAGGCCTTCGATGCCTCATTCATGCTGAAATGATGTGTAATATACTTTGCCGGTTTAATTGTTTGAAGGAGGTTAACGGCAAACTGCATTCTCCTCCTTTTATCCCAATTACCTGTTAATGAAGGACTAATTTTCGATACCTGACTGCTGCGTAATCTTAGCCGTTTTCTGTGAAAACCGGTACCGAGATCAAGTGCAACCTTTTTATTTCCATACCATGAAGCTTCAATAATCGTTCCTTCAAACGAAGCTGCGTCGATTCCGATCTGAAGCGCTTCATGTGAACCGCTCACATTGATAATCCGGTCAACGCCACGATTATCGGTTAGTTCATATATCTTGCCGAGAAGTTCCGGATCCTCGGACGAAAGAGCCGTACATCCTAGTTTTCGTGACATTTTTATTTTACTCTCGAACTGGTCGATGGTTAAAACCTTTCCAGTACTCGTCAACTGCAATAGTTCAGCAATCAGCAATCCCACTGTTCCCTGCCCGAGAACAAGAATGTTATCTCCAAAAACGATCGATGCGTCCTGTATGACGCTGACAGCAGTTTCCATATGGGCGAGGAATACGGCATCTTCAAATGCAATATCCTGTGGGAGAAACACAAGGTCGCATTCATCAACAAAGAATACGTCCTGATGAGGGAAGAAAGCAAATACCTTATCACCTTTTCTGGTTAATCCTGTATTTATATAGCCGTATTTGAGCGGATACTGTAGCCTCCCCCCAAGGGATTTGAGGGTAGCATCGGTCTCGAGACCTTCGGGTATCTCTCCTCTAAAAATCAGCATCTCAGTGCCATGGCTAATCGCCTGAAGCTTTGACTCCACCATAACTTTGCCTGTTTCTGTTTCCAACTTTTCCTCACGCAGCTCCACTCTACCGGGCTTTGTAAACCAGAGAGCTCTGGCCAACGTACTCATGATCGACCCTGTCCCTTACTCATTAGACTTTCAAAAAAACAATTCCCATACAACGTCGCTTCCCATTCTTTTTATTCTGGTTTTTACAGGTTTCAATGCCTCTTCTAAGGAATGGATATTAATATCACCGAAGGCACGAATACCCTCACCAATGAGAATAGGAGCCGTGGTTACCACGATCTTAGACATCATACGAGTCTTGATGAGAGAAGTGATAACCCGTGATCCACCCTCTACAAGCACGCTTTGGTAGCCTTTATTTGCGAGAGAATTTAAAACCTCGGGTATTGGAAGATTTCCACTAGTATCTGCTGAGAGTTTCACCGTCTCAATACCAACTCTATGCAATTGTTCAAGCTTCTTCTTTTCAGCATTATATGCGGTGAAGAGGATTGTCTTTACATCATTCGCTGTCTTGACTATTATAGATTTTAGAGGTATTGAAATCTTTGAGTCGAGGATTACCCTGACAGGTGTTCGTTCTGGATCGATCCTGCAGGTTAACTGGGGGTTGTCCCGCAGTACTGTCCCAATCCCTACCAGAATGCAGTCGTTGTCGCGACGCAGCTTCTGTACCATTTTGAGTGTTTTCTCACAGGAGATATATCGTGATTCTCCGGAGGCAGTTGCGATGCAGCCATCTATACTTTGAGCATAGCTGATTGTAACACTTGGGATATTCATAGGATTGAGTATAAAATAGCTCAATGCATATATCAAGGTTGAAACTCCTATTTCCATTCTGCAAATTTCTATTATTTTTATGTACGAGTCCTTGTAAAATCAAAAGCAGTGCAAATACTTATGCAATGTGTGTATGCAGATCTGACAAAGATAGCTGCAAGTCCTGAAAAGGGCTGAAAGTCCTGTATAGGCATGGTTAAAATGAAAAAATCAAATGGCAAGAAAAAAGCTCTCCAGAAAAAACTGCCGGTGAATCCTGGATTTATGGAGCGTGAAGAGTTTTGCAAGGAAGCGAGTAGTTCGGCTGGAGATGACGAAGTATGTGTGCAGCTCGTTGCTACGGCACAACTGCCAACACGTTACGGTGTTTTTCAGTTGGCCGGATTCTACGATACCGGTGCAAAAAAAGAACATACTGCTCTTGTAAAGGGTAATGTCCATGAGAGTCAGGAATGCACAGTTCGGATTCATTCTGAATGCCATACCGGAGATATTTTTGGCTCGCTCAAATGTGACTGCCGTGACCAGCTCGAGTCCAGTCTTGAATATATCTCTTCTCAGGAATGTGGCGTTCTTATTTATCTAAAGCAGGAAGGCCGGGGGATCGGACTGCTCAATAAAATCAAGGCTTATAAACTACAGGAACTCGGGCTTGATACTGTCGAGGCAAATGAATTTCTCGGATTTCCAGATGATATGAGGGATTACAGCGTTGCCGCAAAAATTATTCAGATATTTGGCATTAAGTCGGTTGCTCTCCTCACAAACAATCCTGAGAAAATAAAGGGCCTTCGAAATGAGGGAATCACGATTGTGAAGCGAATACCCCTCGTTGTCAAACCGAATAGCCATAACAAGATGTATCTCAAAACAAAGAGAAAAAAGATGGGGCATCTGCTTGAAGATTCTGAGATTGCATAAAAGCAGTTACTCACAAAACTCGCCAATAGTCATATTAAACCAATAGGTCATATCCTTATCACCTTCTGAGAAATTAAGGTTGTCCGATATAACTCTGTGAGGTAAAGTATTTGAAAAACAGAGGTTAACCATCAAATGAAGGATAAATCTAAAGCAAGTGAGGCTCACCAGAACAGACTAAAAGAAGAGAAGAGCCCTTACCTGCTTCAGCACGCAGAGAATCCGGTCCATTGGTACCCCTGGAGTGACGCGGCATTCTCAAGGGCAATCGACGAAGATAAACCTATTTTTCTTTCGATCGGCTACTCTACCTGTCACTGGTGCCATGTCATGGCCCATGAATCTTTTGAAGATGTTGAAGTCGCGCGATTGATGAATAAGGTTTTTGTATCGATAAAGGTCGATCGTGAGGAAAGACCGGATATAGACAATATCTACATGAAGGTATGTCAGATGATGACGGGGAGTGGGGGCTGGCCTCTCACCATACTGATGACCCCTGAAAAGAAACCATTCTATTCAGGTACCTATTTCCCCAGGAAAAGTTCTCATGGCAGGATTGGCATGCTTGATCTCGTTCCAGAAGTCGAGCGGCTCTGGAAAGAACGACGAGAAGATATCCATCGTATAACACAGAAGGTTCTGGCAGCTCTTACCGAAACAGCCCATGTTCAGACTGGTACCGGTACACTTCCTGATGCATCACTCCTCGAACGGGCATATCGGAGTCTTGAGGCGAGTTATGATCCTCATTTTGGGGGTTTCGGGACATCACCAAAATTTCCAAACCCTTCCAATTTGCTATTCCTTCTGAGATACGCACAGAGGAATGGGGACAGCAAAGCGATAGAGATGATGGACACGACCCTCCGTTCACTGAGAATGGGAGGAATTTACGACCACATAGGGTTCGGTTTTCACCGTTATGCAACAGACCGTGAATGGAAGGTTCCACACTTCGAGAAGATGCTCTACGACCAGGCTCTGCTCCTGATGGTGTACACCGAAGCCTATCAGCTTACAGAAAAGAAAGAGTATGGAGAGACGGTGGATCAAATTTTCTCATACGTGACCAGAAACCTGACATCACCAGAGGGAGGATTTTATTCGGCTGAAGATGCGGACAGCGAGGGAGAAGAGGGAAAGTTTTATCTTTGGAGTATTGACGAGATCGAGCAACTGCTCGATAGGTCTGATGCACGATTTCTGAAAGAGGTGTTTCATCTTCAAAGAGATGGGAACTATCTCGATGAAGCCAGTAGGAGTAAAAATGGGAAAAACATACTGTTCAGGCGTAGAACCGATTCTGAGATTGCCGATTCTCTTGGCCTTACAGCAGATCAGGTTTCAGGGAAGCTCGATGATATAAGGAGCAAACTCTTTGTCAAACGGGAAGGGCGTGTTCATCCCCATCGAGATGATAAGATACTGACCGACTGGAATGGTCTGATGATTGCTTCTCTTGCACGAACATTTCAGGTTTTTGGAATAGAAAAATATGTAAAGGCCTCTCGGAAGGCATGCAGTTTTATTCTCGAAAAGATGGTCAACAAACAGGGTGGGCTTCTGCACCGTTATCGGGAGGGCGATGCCGCTATTCCTGGTTATCTGAACGATTACGCTAGCTTTGTGTTAGGTCTCCTAGAACTCTACCAGTCGGATTTCAATACTGATTACCTTGTGTATGGGATGAAGCTGACGGGATTTCTCATCGAACACTTCTGGGACAGTGATGAGGGGCTGTTCTATACAAGCGCGGATAATGCTGAGCGTATCGACGCCCGGCTCTCCGCGCGGCCCCAGCACCT
>CAYFYU010000070.1:9174-20331 GCA_964347455.1 uncultured Spirochaetota bacterium
TCTTCCGACGTTTCTTGCGCCACGTTGGTCATCGCATCGTGATCGTCGTGGGACATCCGAGCTACTATCCTCGATTCGGCTTCTCACCGGAACTCACTGCACCACTGCAATCGGAATACGCTGGCGAAGCATTCATGGCGTTGGAGCTTGTGCCGGGGGCGTTGGATGGTGTGACCGGCGAAGTGAAATATCTCAAATACGCTGATAAGCTGCTCAGAACAGTTGCTGGATTATTGGATAAGTACCCTCAGGCGTATACCTATTTTCTCACTGCACTTGATTTTTATATAGGGCCGTCTTTTGAAGTCGTTATCACCGGTAATCCGAACAGCGCTGATACAAAAAGGATGGTGGAGGCGATTCGAAGGCCGTACCTTCCGAACATGGTGGTCCTCTTCCGTCCAGCTAATAGAAAAGATTCCCCGATTACTCGTATGGCGCCTTTCACGGAACAGCAGAATATGATCAATGATAGGACAACCTGTTATGTATGCTCGGATTTCGTGTGCAATTTGCCAACAAACCAAATAGGCGATGTGCTGCAGTTGCTGACAACAAAATAAAGTGATTAGTTGATAAGCATATGCCGATCGAGCAGCTCACACTCATTGGCGGCAAGATGAAGAATCCGCTCTGGGATTCAGATATCAGTCACGAGGGAGGTACAGGGCAGAGTCAGGCAAAGTTCGATCCAGTAAATGTATTTGTCAATGTGAGTGGTTTTGTACTCAATGAGTTCAGCTCTGATGATGATCCATGGATGTTTCCGATCCAGGGCGGTGTTGATCTGAAGATAGCCGATTTCATCGGTGTAAAGGTGAGTGGAACCTACTATATCTTTACCAATCTCGACAAAATTGATGTAAAGGCACGTGGAAACTACTCATCGTGCTGAAATTCTAAAATTATTTACAACAGAGATTTGTTTGGTTTTACAGTATGGGTAGATAATACTCGAGCTCATAATTGCTTACATGTATACGGTAGTTGTCCCATTCGATCTTCTTGTTATCGATAAATTTCCTGAATATGTGATCTCCAAGCGCCTCTCTTACCAGCTCACTCCCTTCGGTTACACAGATTGCCTCACCGAGGCTTCCAGGAAGTGATTCAATGCCTCTGTCCTTTCGCTCCGCTTCACTCATATGAAATATGTCCTCTTCCACTGGATCGGGAAGCTCGTATCCCTCCTCTATGCCTTTGAGTCCTGCTGCGAGCATGACTGAAAGTGCAAGGTAGGGGTTGCATGCAGGATCGGGACACCGAAACTCGGCCCTTGTTGCCTTTTCCTTCCCCGGCTTATACATCGGGACACGTACCAGTGCTGAGCGGTTTCGCTGACCCCAGGAGACATATACCGGTGCCTCATAGCCTGGAACGAGTCTCTTGTAGGAGTTCACCCACTGTGCAACAACCGCACTTATTTCACGAGCATGACGAAGGAGGCCTGAAATGTATGATTTGCCAATTTGCGAAAGATGGTACTGGTCACTCGCATCGAAGAATGCATTGCTGTTCCCCTTGAAAAGCGACTGATGGGTATGCATACCGCTTCCATTTTGTGCGAAGAGCGGCTTCGGCATAAAGGTGGCATATACCCCGTGCTTAATTGCAACCTCCTTTACCGCCAGTCTATAGGTCATCGCCGCGTCAGCCATCTCCAGAGCTTCCTTGTAGCGCAGGTCGATTTCATGCTGACTGGGAGCAACTTCATGGTGGCTGAATTCAACATCGATTCCCATCTTTTGCAGTGCCAGAATGGTGTCATTTCTCATGTGATTGGCAACGTCAATTGGAGTTAATTCGAAATACCCACCCGCATCAAGTGTCTCTGTTTTAGGGCTTGCATCATTGAAATAGAAGTATTCAAGTTCTGGTCCTACATAGAAGGAGAAACCCATATCCTTAGCCTTCTTTAGATTCTTCTTCAAGGTCCATCGTGGGTCACCTGCGTACGGATCCCCGCCAGGTTCCAAGATATCGCAAAACATCCGTGCCTCGAGTGCGTCATCCTCTCCCTGAAATGGGAGAATGGTAAAGGTAACTGGATCCGGTTTTGCAATCATGTCACTCTCTTCAATACGCGCGTACCCTTCAATAGAGGATCCGTCAAACCCCATTCCTTCTTTCAGTGCATTTTCCAATTCATCGGGTGTAATGGCAAAACTCTTCAGGAATCCAAGAACATCGGTAAACCAGAGTCGTATGAATTTGACGTCCTTCTCCTTGACCGTTTTCAGAACATGCTCAATATCTTTTTGTGCCATGGAACTACCTCCGCATCCATTTAATTTACATTTCTCCATACGATAATAATAAACTGTTAAAATGTACATTATTCAGTTGCGAAAATCTGAAATCCTGAATAGGATTCCATGCCATGCTCGCCAATATCGAGCCCTCTTTGTTTTCCAAATATTCCAACTGGGTCGTCTATTCTCAGTCGGTCGAGCAGGACGACGCCAAGCACAACAATTATGCCCCCGATTGCAACAAGTGATGCAGCGAGGTTTGTATTTATGGCTATCCGGGCAATGAGAGTGCCATCACCGACACCCAAAGTGGAACCCGCATTAAATCCGAACCAGCCGAACCAGAGAATAAATACACCGAGAGAGGCAAGAGGTATATTATGACCGGCTATTGCATTTGGTCTTCCTGAAGGGCTAAACTTGCCGATTCGTGGCTTTAACATGATGGTACCTATCAACGAGGCAAAACCACCAACTGCGTGAACGACTGTAGAGCCAGCAAAATCGGTAAAGTTCAATGCTGCAAGCCAGCCGCCTCCCCATATCCAGTGGCCAATTAAGGGATAGATTATGGCGGAAATGATGAAGGAGTAGATAAGATAGGTGGGAAACCGCATTCTCTCTGCCATACCACCTGCCACTATCGTTGCAGCAGCGCCACAGAAAGCGGCTTGAAAGGGCCAGAATGCAAATAGAGGAATATCGGTGCCAGATTCCGCACCCATGAGAAACCAACCGTTCAGACCAATAAATGCATTCCCGGGTCCGAACATGATAGCATATCCGAACATAAAAAACACCAGGATCGCTGCTAAAAGGACCCAGACTGTATCAAGCCCATGAACTAGTACGCTTTCTATCATATTTAATTCACCCGATAGCAATTTTACCTGTTATTGCATCCACAGTTCGCCCAACAAAATTTTCATTAACCGCTATTTCAAGCCTGATTTTCCTTAGTAGATTAACCTCGATATCAATACCACGATAGGATTCATGAAATCCCTTCTGTTGTCCACATCCCAATGCATTGGTGACGGATACTTTATATACCTCTTCTTTGTAAAGCTCCTGTTTGACATCATTAAACTTGTGCGGCTGTATACAGGCTGTAACGAGCTTCATAAGGTATATTCCAGACTAAGGACCTGAGTATGACTTATTATCATAGACCACCGATTTTCTTAAATTGGATCCCTTATAGATAAATAGTGGCTAATAATTATTTAAAATAGCAAAAAGGATACCAAAAGTATGGAAATCATTTAATTATACATTATATAATGAGTTGTGAAGTAATTGAAATCTACGGATAAATAAGAAAATACTACGTTTATGTAGGATATTTAGTAATTATAATACATAAATGTAGTATTTAATTAATTAAGCTTCATTTATGTATGAAATCTGGATGGATGAATACCATATTTATTTACGCGCAGTGCCATTCGTCTTTCCGTTATGTTCAATAACCGTGCGGCTTTTGCCATATTTCCCCGTGCTGACTTCAGGGCATCCAAAAGCAACTCTTTTTCGACAGCCTCCAATGTTTCATCGAGAGAGCCTTTTGGAGTTGTGTTGCTCGCCTCAGCGGTCTGGAGGGTTGGTGGTAGATGGTGTCCATGAATAACATCGTCGTTGCTCATAAGAACTGCCCGTTCGATACAGTTTTCCAACTCTCGAACGTTACCGGGCCAGTGATAGGCCATTAGCATATCAATGGCCGGTGTTGAAATCCGCTTTATGTTGCGTCCTGTAGCACTACTGTATTTTTCAATAAAGTGATCACACAGGAGGAGAATATCAGTCTTTCGCTCCCGGAGGGGGGGTAAATGTATGGGAAATACGTTTAATCGGTAGTAGAGATCTTCCCTGAATTTTGTCTTATTGACAAGCTGTTCAAGATCTCTATTGGTTGCCGCTATGATTCTGACATTGATTTTGATTGTTTTTATTCCTCCAACCCGTTCAAACTCCCTCTCCTGAAGCACCCTCAGAAGCTTAATCTGGGTAGAAGCGCTCAGATCTCCGATTTCATCGAGAAATAGTGTTCCGCCGTGTGCGAGTTCAAACCGTCTTTTCTCTCAAACAGTGCTCCGGTGAATGCCCCCTTCTCGTGTCCGAATAGCTCACTCTCGATAATTGTTTCAGGAAGTGCGGCGCAATTAACCCTAATAAACGGTTTTAGAGCACGGGGGCTCGCGTAATGGATGGCGTGAGCTACAAGTTCCTTACCGGTACCACTCTCACCCTGTAGCAGAACAGAGGTATCACCCTTAGCCACCTGAAATATCAGATCGTAGACCTCCTGCATAACATGGGAATTTCCAATAATATTTGCAGGGTGATATCGGTGTTTTAACTCTTCCTGAAGACGTGTATTTTCCTCGAGGAGTTTCTCACGCGTCTCCTGGGCTTGCTGCCGTAGTATTACAGCCTGAGATATCATTGATGCAACAATTGAGAAAAGCCGCACATCCTCATTGAGAGAGACTTCTTCAGAGAAGAGCCTATCCACACTCAGGGTACCAATTACCTCATTGCTGAGTTTTATTGGCACACAGAGGAAGGATACATCTCTCCAGTCTATGTTTGTCCGAGCCCTCGTCTTGTCGAGGAAGAGAGGCTCTTCCGATATCCGTTCGATTAAAGCTGGCTTTCCTGTTTGTGCGACCTTACCTGTGATACCCTCGCCAAGTCTGTACCGTCCTCCTTTCTTCTGATCTGGGGAGAGTCCGATGGCCGATTCAATTGAAATTTCACCGGTTTTTCTATTGAAAAGGGTGATCATTCCTCTCACGATTCCGGTATGATTCGAAATGGTATTTAAGACAGGTCCGAACACGTCGCGAAGGTCCATACTAGATTCAAGTATTCGACTTATGTCGTAGAGGAGGGATAGTTCCTTAACTTCTCTACGCACCTTCGGTGCGCTGCCATAAGAACCCATTACAGTCTCCTGATTACAATTACACTACCTGGTAAGTTGTTATGCTATGAGCTCCTTCATAGCGGAAATGAAACCACTGATATCATCCTTTGTTGTGTCAAATGATGTCATGAGACGTACAATTGATCTATTACTGTCCCATACATAGAAAAAGTATCTTTTTCTGAGCTTCTCAATAATTTCTTTCTGTATTACAGCAAATACGGCATTCGCTTCGACATTCTGTACAATGGTACATTCAGGGATTTTTGCTAATTCACCAGCGAGGATACGGGCCATTTCATTTGCATGCTGTGCATTTTTTATCCACAAGTCGTTTTCGAAAAATGCAATAAATTGTGTTGAGATAAAGCGCATTTTCGAGGCAAGATGCATACCCTGTTTCCTTATATATTTAAAATTCTTTGAAAGCTCTCTGTTGAAAAAGACAATGGCTTCACCATTCATCATTCCATTCTTTGTACCGCCAAAGGAAAGTACGTCAATACCTGTATCTCCAGAGATCTTTCGTAAACTGCACCCAAGGCTCACCGCTGCATTGCAGAGCCGAGCACCATCCATGTGGACAAGCATGCCGTTCCTGTGGGAAAATCTGGCGAGCAGTTCCAGCTCCTTTATAGAGTAAACAGTACCGAGCTCTGTTGGTTGGGTAATGGAGACTATTCTTGGCTGCGATTGGTGCTCGTTCCCAATTGCATCCAGGTATTGTTCGATCTGATCTGAAGAAATTTTACCATTCGGTGTTGGTAGGGTCAGAACTTTACATCCGGTAAAATTTTCAGGAGCTCCGCATTCATCGACGTTAAGATGGGAGGACTCGGCGCAGAAAATTGTGTGGTATGACTGCGCAAGAGTCCTTATACCGAGCACATTGGAAGCGGTACCGGTAAAAACGAAATAAACGTCCACCTCATTTCCAAACTGTTCTTTGAAGATTTCAACAGCGGACTTGGTAAAGGGGTCATCTCCGTATCCACGGCAATGTCCCGAATTAGCGCGGTAGATGGCTTTCAATATTGCTGGATGAATCCCAGAGTTGTTATCGCTTGCAAATCCACGGCTCAATTCAACCATAATATCCCTCCGGCAGCAGCAAGTAATCGCTCACGTGGGCATTTGGGTGACCTCTGGAATTTAATTCTAGAACGTGGAAATAAAAATACATTTTTCAGCGATTGTATATTGATAAGATCTTTTCTCTTTAAGGTTAATTTTACTGGAGATTGGTGGATCGGGTGTTCTATTCTGTTGGTGCAGGATTTTCTTGCTGTTCCACACTTTCCTCGATCATTATGCCGCTTCCCGATATCTCACCATAAGTGAGGAGAAAGCAAAATGCTGAAGCAAAGAGAAAGGCCTCCACAACAGCCTCGATGATCTTTTTTCCGTGGAGTCTCTTTACCGCTTCAACATTTTCATCGAATGTGAGCCTTTCCTCAGGGTTCTGAATAAGTCGTCGAGGTCCATTAAAATCGTTTATGACCATTGAAAGTATCGTTTCGATCGATTTCATAACTTCGGCAGCTTTGCCTCGTGCGTTTCTGCTACAAACCGATCTCTTTTTTTGCAGTGAATCGAGTATAGTTGATTTTTGATGAGGAGTAAGTCGAAGATTTTCCTCAGTCTTACCGAATTCTCCCATGATCTCGAGATAATCATTTACATCATGACGCGCCTCACTCAGAAGAGGGTAGGCACGATTCAAATCTTCCTTTATGTCGATCTTTTGTTGTTCTCTATAGTCGATGTTAAAGGTGATCTTTCCCGTTGTGAGAATAAATGAATACTCTCTGTCGAATTCTTCAACGAGGATCGCAGTCCTGTACATTTTATCTCTTTTAGATACAAAGTCGAAGTTGTTTTTTTCCTCTGTAGATGCGAGCCTCAGTTCGAATCTTTTCTGTGCCTCATCAAGAAGTGGAATACCGCGTTCAACATGTCTCGGCGTTTTAATTTCCACCGGTTTCTGCTCATATACTTCTGTCTGCTTTTTCTTGAGATACTCCTTCATTCTTTTCAATTCTTCAATTCTCTTTTTCCTTTCAATCTGTGTTATATAACCGATCCTATCCTTTTCGGTTATGCTGATATAATCGTCGAGTTTCTGAGAGTAGAGTGGGTAATACCCACCGGCTATTTTACAGAGTATGATGTGAAATTTCGGAAGAGAATCGAGGAGAATTGCATTAACGGCAGACCGTAATTTTGAACTTGTCTGTGCTACAAGGTTCGGATCGAGTTTCTTTGCCTGAAGCTGTATATCCAGGGCCTTCTCCAGGTAGAACTTACACAAATCGCTGAACTGTCCAACTATGTAGAGTTTCTTAAAAAACTGTTTGAATATATCAATATGAGGGCCCGATGGAATATTTTTATTCGCAATCGCTTTGCTGATAGAGGTATACTCATCTTCTTCGTATATATTACTCATCCTGAATAACAATTCATAGAAGGTGCTGTTTTCGCCCGTAGAAAGCTTCAGAACCTCTTTTTTAATTGAATAACTGCCTTTCAGGAATGAATTTGTCAGAAGATACAGATTCATGAAGTGGTTTTTTCCTTCGCCTCTGAAAAATCGTATAAACCGCTCCGAAAACTTATTTCCCCCAAAGGTGAAAACCCCCAGTAAGAATCCTTTGATCAGTAATTTAATTCTATCGGTTGTTTTTATTTTTTTCTTGCGAGATACGAGAGTTTGAGGAGGTACAGGCCTTTCGGCAGCTATTGGTGAGGGCTTTTTGGGTGGTGCTTTTCTCAACCTCTCTCCCATTTTCTCCAGTACTGCACCTTTTGCCCCTTCCGACTGCGCCTGCACTCTCTTTTTTTTTATTAACGATTTCTCGTCAACAATTTCTCCACCATGATCGACGAATTCCCGAAAGAGTTTTTTTCGCTGGAGATCGTCCAGTTTATCTATGCCTGTTTTTTTTCTCAATTTGTCAAAATCAGAATGCATTTTTGCTACACAACCTCTATTTTTTTGTCGAAAAATAGGGTGTATGGATTACTGCCCATGATCAGCAAAGTATTTATTGAACCCAGAAGAATTATTGACACTCCTACTCAAGATAGTAAGAAAAATTTTCAACGCAGAGTAAATTCTTCCCGCATACTCTACAACCAAAAAGTAATCCCGAGAAAAAGGAATAAAAGGTATTTATTTGAGAAAATAGCACCCTCTCCTAATTCTACAACTTTTCCAGCTTTTTTCAAATTAAAGAAAAGCAGCATCATCCTCGGTATAGCATTATTTCTCGTATTTATCTCATCGGTTCCTTTAACCGTTAACATTAAGTCCTATGTCTGGGAAAAGAAAAGAACACTATCCGGCGATGGTGATCTGCTCTACAACCTGTTTTTATTGGAAGGAATTAGTGCACGTGCGGTTGCTGGCAGGGCAGCAACGGCTGGTCCTTTTATCATTCCAAGTCTAAAACTCAAAAGCTACGAGGTTAAAAAAGGAGATTCACTTTTCAGTATTGCTAAAAAGTTCAACGTATCCATGGATTCAATAATATCGACGAATAATATGCAGAATGCCTATTACCTTAAAATAGGTACTTTACTACAGATCCCAAACATGAGTGGAATATATTACCACGTTAAAAAGGGTGACACATTATCATCTCTTACACATAGATACAACGTTGATATGTACAAGGTCGTTGATTTAAACGATCTCAGTTCATCGGTTATATACGTTGGACAGAGACTCTTTATACCTGGGGGAACACTCTCGGAATGGGAAAAAGCCGAAGCGCTTGGAACACTTTTCAAATATCCTGTAACCGGGAGGTTGTCTTCAAACATTGGTTTTCGAAAAGACCCCTTTACCGGAAAACGTGCCTACCATGCTGGAATTGATCTTGCGAACAGGATCGGTACATCGGTTTATGCATCCCAATACGGAAATGTAAGCTATGTCGGATATAAGAGTAATTATGGGAAAGTTGTTATCATTGTTCACCCGCAGGGTTATAAAACACTCTACGCACATCTTGATAAAATACTGGTGAAAAAGGGGCAGAGGGTAAAGCAGGGTGAAAAAATTGGCACTGTAGGAAATACTGGGAGATCTACGGGGCCTCATCTTCATTTCGAAATTCATCAGTATCGTAAAATCATCGATCCCTTAAAAATCCTGAGAACGCGCTGAAATATAAAAATACTTGTGTTAATAGTAGATTTCACTATAATAGACAATATTTATGAGATCCCTATTTCTGCTGAAGATTAAATATACTGTAAGGCTTATTTTTTTTAAAACGAGGCTTCAGCTCATTTTCCTTCGGGTGAGAAGAGCGCTGTTTCGGGTTTACAGTTACCTCTCCTGCATCGATCTAAGGCCGATCTTGCATACGGCCAAAATTGTGCTCTTAATCACATCTATAACCTCTTTTTTGACATTCATTCCTGCGCCCTTTACATATGACAACAATGAATTGCCTTATTTCGGAGATTTTTCATGGCAAACCGATAGACCAGTACGATTATCAGCAGGTGATTTCAGAGAGAATGGAAGGGGCGGCATTGAAGATTATATCCCAAAATTGCGGCTTGTTGAATACACCATTGAAAGGGGTGACACCCTGTGGAGCATATCGAGAAAATTCGATGTCGATCCTGACAGTATAATCAGCTGCAACGTTTTCTCCAATGTACACTCTATCCATGAAGGGGATGTAATTTTGATTCCGAACATCAGAGGTATCTTTGTCAATGTACAGCAGGGAGATACCATATTTCAATATTCCACCAAATACAGAATTCCCCCTGATTTTATTATGGAAGTGAATAATCTTCTTTCCAATGAGCTGGACCCGGGAATGAAAATTTTTCTACCCGGAGTAAGGTTCAGCAATATGGAAAGGGCCTATGCCCTTGGAGAAGCTTTCAACAAACCGGTTCGGGGTAGGCTGACTTCACGGTTCGGGTATCGCCGGGACCCGTTTACAAGAAAACGAGCTTTTCACAGGGGCATTGATCTTGCCAATCGTGTTGGGTCCCGAGTTTATGCTGCCCAGGCGGGCAAGGTAATCTACACTGGGCCAAGATACGGATATGGAATTACAGTGATTATTGAGCATCGATTTGGCTATAAAACATTGTACGGGCACCTCGCTTCGTACACTGTTAAAAGGGGACAGAGTGTAAGGAGTGGTCAGATTATCGGTACGATAGGGGATAGCGGACGGGCAACGGGCCCTCATGTACATTTTGAAATTTGGCATAAAAATAAAATAATAGACCCTCTTACCCAGACGAACATGGTTGTTCGATGACATTTCTTGTTTTGCTTTCATGAAAAAGTTGTTATTGGAATAATGTAGAATGAAATTAACAAAGATCATAGCTACGATTGGTCCAAACAGTCATGATGAGAATACTGTTTCGGGAATGGTACTGGCAGGGATGAATATGGTGCGGATGAATTTTTCCCATGGGACCTACGATTTTCACGAGGAATCATTTCACCTGATAAGAAAGGTATCGGAGAAATTAAACAGACATATTGGGGTAATCATCGATCTTCAAGGCCCGAAAATTCGGACTGGTTCACTGAAGAAAGATGAAATTATGCTCAATAAGGATGATACGATTGAGCTCACAACAGAGGATATAGAGGGGGATTGGAAGATACTTAGCGTTGATTACAAGAAACTACCTGAGGAAGCCAAGATAGGTGATAGAATACTACTCGATGACGGTAATATCGAGCTGAAAGTAATGGAAATTACGAAAACCGGGGTTGTGTGTAAAATTATGAATTCTGGGACCATCCGGTCGCACAGAGGTTTGAATTTTCCGGAGAGCAGAATCAGTGTTTCTTCGGTAACTGAAAAGGACCAGAAGGATCTTGCTTTCGGTATCGAGAACGGGGCGGATTTTATTGCACTCTCCTTTGTTCGCGAGGCTGGAGATATTGCACAATTGAGAAATATTATGAAGGGCATG
>CAYFYU010000070.1:20341-21407 GCA_964347455.1 uncultured Spirochaetota bacterium
TGGGGGCTGATCTTCCTGTTATCGCAAAAATTGAAAAACAGGAGGCTGTACAGAATATTGATGATATCATAAAAGCTTCCGATGGTGTTATGGTTGCACGCGGGGATCTCGGAGCCGAAACATCTTCGCCGGAGGTACCAATTCTGCAGAAGATGATCATAAAAAAATGTAACCTGGCAGGAAAACCAGTTATTACAGCGACACAGATGTTCGAATCGATGATAAAAAACCCTCATCCCACCAGGGCAGAAGCTGCAGATGTGGCGAACGCAATATTTGATGGTACCGATGCGGTTATGCTCTCGGGGGAGACGGCAATCGGTATTTATCCGGTTGAGGCGGTGCGGATAATGGCCAATGTTGCAATGAGAACGGAGCGTGAAATTTTCAGAGAAAAAACGCTTGTTGGCGGTTCAGTTATGGATCGATTACCTGAAAAACGGGACATTGCCGATACTCTCAGCTATGCAGCAACAAACATTGCCGATCTCATGGACTTTAAATTCATCGTAAGTTTTACACTTTCTGGCAAAACGGCCATTCTGGTCAGCAAATACCGTCCGTCTGTTCCCATTATTGCTATGTCTCCAAGCGCTCAGGTTTTACGTAAGCTGACCTTGTTCTGGGGTGTCCATGGAATGCACTTGGAGCAGGTCTCATCAACTGAGGAATTGATAAGTCAGGCAGAAATGACGCTCATCCAGAATAAGGTTTGTGAAGAGGGGGATACAGTACTAATAATCGGTGGTGTTCCTGTACTTGCTGGAAGTCCTACCAATGTGATAAAAGTACATACGCTGAAAATGGAAAACAGGAATTTCTGATACTCCCAAAGGTATAAGTTAAATGCAGCAGAGTGAATTAATCAAAGATATCGGCGATTCCTCAGAAGCAAGAACTGGCTTGAGAATGTGGAGGAAATTGAATTCCTTGCAGCTGGTGAATACAATGAAAATTACTGACCTGCCCCCCAAAAACTGGTCCAGATGTTATGTTAGGATTAGGGAAGAAAACCTTCAGAAGGAGGCAGGATGATGGCCCAAAAAAGGTACACACCGGAACAGAT
>CAYFYU010000071.1:0-285 GCA_964347455.1 uncultured Spirochaetota bacterium
AAGTGGTTTTACATCCGTTGCCAATCATTTCATGCTCGATCTCCTCATTCAACTCAAGGATTTTCTGAAAACTGAGAGTATAAGCGATTTAATTCATGAAGGTTATTTCGAGGAGGATAACATCATTGGAAAGAACCGGGATGTTTGGCAATATCTGGACGGGGTCGCTGCAGATTCATCTGCAATGAGAAACGAAGGCCGTCAGCGTAGATTTCTCAGAAATCTCATATCTTTATTCGAAGAAAATGACATAGCGAAGCTTCAGAACAGGATCGATGAGCTCAT
>CAYFYU010000071.1:295-17226 GCA_964347455.1 uncultured Spirochaetota bacterium
AGCCGCGCGATCCTGGACCACCCCGAGGAAGAGGCCGCCGCCCTGCGCCGCCGGGTGGAGCCCGAGCTTCGGCAGTCGTTCCGGCCGGAACTCCTGAACCGGATCGATGAACTTATCAATTATTTCAAAACTCAGTATCCTGGTTCAAAGGACCTTCCTCACATACAGCGCCTAAAGGGACTGTGCAGGGAGTGGGAGGCAGACTGTCTATGGGGTTATTTTGGATGGCACTCTGATTCGGTACACCATTTACGGCTAGGTTTCTATACTGGCGACCTATTTACAGAAGAACCAACAATGGAACGGGACATTTTACCCATTATAGACCTGTTAAAAAATTTGAAACCCGATATTATAAGCCTGGCTCTGGACCCTGAGGCAAGTGGACCAGATACACATTATAAGGTCTTACAGGCTCTTACCACGGCGCTGCAGCTCTATACAAAAGACACTAAAAAAAATAATATCGAAATATGGGGTTACAGAAATGTCTGGTACCGGTTCCATCCCAGCGAGGCCAACATTATTTTTCCTGTATCACTGAACATGTTTGCCCTTCAGGACAACGCTTTTAAAAATTCATTTCTCTCCCAGAAAGATGCTTCTTTTCCGGCTCACGAATATGATGGACCATTTTCTGAACTGGCACAAAAAATTCAGGTGGAGCAGTATCAAATGCTAAAAACATGTCTTGGGAGGGAATTCTTCAATGAACATCCTAGTGCACTCCTTAGAGCTACCCGGGGTATGGTATTTATCAAGTCGATGACTCTTGATGAGCTCTACCATCATTCACGAGAACTACGAAAACGCACAGAAAACCGTTAAGACACCTTCATTATATCTTGTGCGGCCATGAGAGCAGCTTCCTCATACGACACCGATCCATAACGTTCATAGGCGTAACTCAAAGCAGATGATACGTTTATCCTAACGATACCGGAATCGTATTTATATTCATCGAGCACCTTTTTTACCTCCCCATAACTTCCACCCTGGGCACCAACACCCGGTATCAAGAGGGGTACCAAGCGACTTGTTTTCACTATCTCTGCAATGCAGCCTTTAAACTCAGTACCTGTTGCTCCAACAACTGCACCAATCGAATCGCACGAACGGGACCAATCACAGATTTTCTCGATTACATGCTCAAAAAGGGAACCCCCATCCTTGAGCTCAATATTCTGAAAGTCCATTGAACCGGGATTGCTCGTCAATGCCAAAACATAAAATCCTCTGTCTGTATATTGCAGAAATGGCTCTATTGCATCGTAACCCATATAGGGATTCAATGTTAGAGCATCTCCGTCAATGACTTCAAAAACGAACCGTGCATAAGCAGCAGAAGTTCTTCCGATATCACCAGCTTTCAAGTCGATGATGACCGGCAGCTCTAATTTTTTTGCATGAGTTATAAGGTCTGACAGTGCCTTCATTCCATCTGTTCCATACTGCAGATAATAGGCAACATTCGGTTTAACTGCAGATACGTATTGGACGATTGTTTCAAGAATTCGCATGAAATAGCCAGCAATTTCATCAGCTAAATTTTTTGAAGTATCTATTTTCATTCTTTCTAGAACTGGGTCCATACCGAAACAGAGCATTGTCCCCTTTTGCATGCTCGTTTCCAGTAGCTTGCGCACGTATGGATGCACTCTATCGTAATCTCTCACTTTTTATCTTTTTATGGATCGTGAGCCCGGTTTTACAAGCGGTAATTTTTTACCACAGAGAGGGCAGTGTTGAGGATTATAAATTGGAACCTCCATTTCAACACAGCTATAGTAAGATTCTGCAGGATTGAATCTTCCGCTTGAACGGTTAACAATCGAAGCAAAACCAGTTAACACACCGGCCTGCTTACGAACCACTTCTCCTACCTCTGTAACGGAGCCCCCGGTAGTAATAACGTCCTCAACGATGAGAATACGCTCTCCTTTTGAAATGGAAAAACCTCTCCTTAAGGTCATTGCCCCATTTTCTCTTTCGAGAAATATCGCTTTTTTCCCGAGAATCCTTGCAATTTCATAGGCGACAATAATACCACCCACAGCGGGTGCGGCAACCGTGTCAATTTTGTATTCGCTATGATGCTCGGCTATATCCTCCATGAAATCACGTGCTATTTCAGGCCTGGCAAGAAGAAGTGCACATTGTATATAGGCGTTTGAATGATTCCCGGACGAGAGGAGAAAATGTCCCTCAAGGAGCGCCCCCGCTGATCTTAAGAGTTCAATTGCGCGTGTCTTGTCCACAGTTTCTCCTTCATCCTGCTTGCATACTATGAAAAAAAGCTTCCCGATTCGTAACAATGTATTCGACCAATAAACATAAAGGCTGAGTATAGCCAGGATGCGTATGGCCGTCAAGAAAATTTCCTACGACCGCTAAGCCTCAACTAAAAGTGTAATGAGAAGGGCTTGCGCTGTATACAGGCGATTTTCAGCCTGCCTGAAAATAACCGATCTATCGCAGTTAATTGCATATTCATCGATTTCATAACCCGGATGAACGGGCATATCGTGCATTACATATACATCTCTTCCCTCAAGCAGTTTTTTGTTTATCTGATAGGGAAGCATGGTATTTATTCTTCTGTCTCTCTCTGAGCTGTATTTTTCATCTTTGAAGAGCTCCATATTAATCCATGTATCGGTGTACAGGAATTCACCTGAGGCAGCACCGTATTCGAGATCAAGTGTCTCTTTTAAATTCTCCATTCCGTCCATGCACTGTTTAACATCATCTGGTATCTCGTCTTTCAGTGGTGTAATAAAAATGAGTTTTATTCCAAGCTTTTTACAGGCAAAGAGGAGCGAGTTTGCAACATTGTTCTGGACTCCAATAAAGCAGATTGAGGTTTCATATCGGCCCTTTATCTCATATACGGTCATCACATCAGCCAGTATCTGTGAGGGATGGTAAAGGTTGCAGCAACCGTTTATTACAGGAATATCAATTGATTCTGCAAGCTCTACTATATCGATATTCTTAACGAGGCGCGCAAGAATACAGTTAAAAACTGTGGCAAGATAACGGGATTCGTACTTTATTGGCGATATGGCAAAGTTGCTCTTTTCCCAGTCCATGATAACGGTATTTCCCCCAAGCTTCTTCATGCCCAGCTCAAAGGCTGCTCTCGTCCGGGTCGATGTTTTCTGGAAGAGAAGGAAGAGATTTTTCCCCTTCAGCGATGATCTATATTTTCTGGGATTTATTTTAAGATCGATCGCGAGCTCTACGAGGCTTCGAATCTCCTCTCCGGACAACTCATTTAATGAAATTATCTTTTTTTCCACCGAAACACCCACATCTCCATTTAACGGGAGTACCTGCCCATCAATTCACCTTTGCCGATTATGTGACCTTCCATTTCCCTCAACAGCTTTTTCTTTGTTAGATCTGGCCCTGCCTTGAGTTCAGTGTCAAGGGCATAGAGTTTGAAGAAATATCGATGGGTGCCTCCGGGTGGACAAGGTCCTCCGTAACCGTGTTTTTTAAAGTCGTTCAAACCCTGAAGGGTACCGTCATCGAGTTTTTCACTTTTCGATACATTCTCGGGCTATGAGGTAGACGAAGCGGGTATATTATAGGCGACCCAGTGGACCCAGGTACCCATTGGTGCATCGGGGTCATCGGAGATCAGAGCATAGCTCTTCGTGCCCTCTGGTCCCTTTGTCCAGCTTAGCGGGGGTGAGATGTCACGACCATCACAGGTGTATTGTGTTGGAATCATCCCACCTTCTGTAAAGGCAGTTGATATGATTTTCAAATCCATTGGTTTTCCCTCCTTTTTTTTATCTTTTGCATGGAGAAAATTTACAGAACAGAAGATAAAGACACTTAATGCAAACAATATAATCTTCTTTCCCATTTTAACCACCCGAATTAAGAAATATCGCGATAGCCACAGAAAGCAAGTTTCAATCTAGTTCTATATTGTACCTTCACAGCAACTCTTTTTCAATACCCTCCTTAAAAAATCGATACTGTTCGCGCAATCCAAAACGATTAAATTTATCTATACAAAACATAATTTGAGAGGGAGCATACATGCGAATTAGTAGTTATCGAATACTACCGCTTTCTTTACTGTTCGTAATGGTTTTATCATCTCTGTATACTCCATCAAAAGCAAATTCACAACAGCTTCCAATCCAGCAAATACAGTTACGTGAAGGTTTCGTCATTTCAGTATTTGCTCAGAACATACAGAGTGCTCGTTCACTGACCATGAGTCCCGATGGCACAATATTTGTTGGAACTCGAAGCGGTGGTGGTGGAAGGGTATTCGCACTGCAAGACCTGAACAATGATTTCAAGGCCGACAGAGTTTTCACCATTACGAGCGGATTGAATATGCCTAACGGTGTTGCATTCAGAAATGGCTCTCTGTATGTCGCCCCTGCGGTAGTAAACGACAGCCTGCCCTCGGATCGACACCATGGCTGGAAATTCATTGGATTTGGCCCGGACGGCAAGCTCTACCTTAATGTGGGTGCTCCATGCAACGTCTGTAAAAAAAGAGATAAACGCTATGCATCAATCATGCGAATGAATCCTGACGGTTCTGAACTGGAAGTTTATGCACTGGGTGTGCGAAACAGTGTTGGATTCGACTGGCATCCCGATACGAAGGATCTCTGGTTTACCGATAACGGGAGAGACTGGCTTGGTGATGATATACCACCCGATGAGCTAAACTTTGCTCCTGTCAAGGGACTGCACTTTGGATTTCCATATCTTCATGGTAAGGATATCCTGGACCCGAAATATGGAAATGAGAAAAACCTTAACCAGTTTCGAATTCCAGCTATGGAGCTCGGACCCCATGTTGCTGCACTGGGCATGCGATTCTATACAGGAAATATGTTCCCAAGGGAATACCGAAACCAGATTTTAATTGCTGAACATGGGTCGTGGAACAGAAGCGTGTCAATAGGATACCGTATAACTCTCGTCCGACTGCAGGGAAACAGTGTAATAAGCTATGAAGTTTTTGCAGAAGGATGGCTCAATGGCGACAAAGCCTGGGGGAGACCGGTGGATATTCTCAATCTCCAGGATGGTTCAATACTTATTTCTGACGATAAAGCCGGTGCGATTTACCGTATACGATATCATTCCAAGACATAAGTGAAACTGTAATGGTATTCAAGGGTTTCACTTTTAATGAATCGGATGCTGGGAATCGTAGTTTACAATTTTCTCCTTTACAACTTCCTCAGCCTCTCTGTATATATCCTGAATCATCGGATCAAAAAAATTATAAACGCGCCCCTCGAAGGGCTCGTTTACTTTCGCGAGAAATCTTTTTTCAAAATCCTCTCTGTCTTTCCCGTAGATGTGATAGGAATCTGCCTGCCAGTTCATCCTTCCAAGTTCGACCTTCCTTGCAGATTTTTTTGAAAGCCCTCCTGCAATAATCTCTCTATTAAAATGAATGAAACCGAACATGTTCATAAAGCTGGCACCCCAAGCATCGTTACTGCGAAAACGCACATTGCAGTTGAGGTACCAGATTTGATCATCATCCTCAACTATGCGATAATACAGAGACTGTAAGCACGGAGGATCATAACAGGTCAGGTCGATGTTGGGCATCCAGGTTACCATCTGTGCCTGTCTTGTATATGGCTGTGTCGAGAGTTTTTCAATGACAGCCTCAATCTGGTTTATTTTGAAGGGACCCACTGTTTTTTGGACCCCCTTTGACAATGTACCTTCTTTCCAAGATCCATAGTCATGGAGCCTCCAATGATAGGTATACTCCCATCGGGTATCCTGAGGATCATTCATATTTTTCATCCAGTGATCCTTCGCGCCAAGCAACTCCATAACGTATTCCCGTAAATCCTCGATGCCACCGGGGAAGGCCTTGTGAATCATGGGATCCGACCATGGCTCCAAAATTGTAATATTCATCGTTGCATCGATGCTTTTCGGATCACCTGGTTTGTCATACTGAGTTTTGATATGTACTCCCTTTTGGTAAAGGGTTACGAGAGCGTTTTCATACGCACGGGCCAAGGATGCCCCCTCAACATGGAGGACAGGAATATTCTTCATAACAATTCCTCTCGATCGAATTCTTTCATCTACATATATTCAATAGGAAACAATAATAACAGATACTGATGGTAATGGCAAAATTAAAGATGAAGGGATTTTTATCGGGTCAATTCTACTTCCTGAGAAATCCAGGAAAGATATTCTCGACTTCCCCTCGTTATTGGGAGAGCAACTATCTCAGGTAATTCATAGGGGTGTATTTTTTTTATTTTGTTCTCGACGACGCTGTAGAGCCGCTCTTCTGTCTTAATTAGGCATAACCATTCCTCACTGACTTCAATTTGTTTCTTCCACCGGTAACTGCTCGTAATCGGTCCTACAATTTGTACGCAGGCTGCAAGTCTTTGGACAACCAATTGTTGCGCTAATTTAGCTGCATCCTCTCTTTTATCCAGAGTCGTTGTAATCTGTATATATTTTTCCATATTCAACTCCACTCCTGCAACCTTCGGCCCCTGGCAGGACCTTCGGTATCCAGATTCACAGTCAGACTGGCTGACAGTGAAAAAGCATGACATCACCGATATTGAACAGCTTGGCAAACCGGTCAACTGGTCTTTTTATGATATTAGCACGCTTGCCTGCTGGTATACCTCCCCATGAAACCTGCTTAACGATCGTGAAACCAACACACGAAAGGAGCGTTTTCATTGTCTTTTTTGAGAAGAGATAGACATGTTCAGGGATGGCAGATCTCCACGTTTTTTGAGCCACCCGTGCCTGCATCCCGTTTACATTAGGCGTTGTCAGAACCATATGTCCACCTACCTTCAAAATCCGCCTTATCTCAAGGAGTAGTTTTTTTGGATCAGGAACATGTTCAATCAGGTGAGAAAGATGTACCACGTCAAAGTATTGGTCTGGAAATGGAGCTTCTTCGAGCGTACCAATACAAACGTCTACACCGAAATTCTCGATAGCGTATTGTGCAGAAGCCCTGCATATCTCTACTCCTTGAGTAATCCAGCCCTTCTTTTTCATATAGTTCAAAAGAAGGCCCGTTGCACAACCAATATCGAGAAATCGCCGTATGCTGTTGTCATTCTTGAAGAGTGAATCAAATCCTATATCTTTCAATCCAAGCTTCATCAAGGCGAAAAAATTATTCTGATTGGATATCTCATAGTCGAAATAGTCCTTCCCATATCGCTTTTTCAGATTGGCAAACACCGGTCTTGGATTCTGATATATCAGACCACAATATATACAGCGTCTGTATGAGACGCCATCCATGGATAAGAACAATTCAGTATTATCCTTAGCACAAATATTACACTTGATGGTTTCCAATTGTTCGCCCATATAGAACCCACCACACTCTTTTACCCTATTTATCGACCTGGAGATTTCTTTTTTTAGGCGGCATAAATGGTGACTATTGCTTCACAATAATGCCAAAATTCCATCCTTCGCCCTCGAGGTTGCGATCTATTGTGGCCCGGACATACTGGTGTTGAGAACCGTATGCAGATTTTATTGTTTGTGCATCTTCAAATATTTCTTTTATGGTAAAATGGCAGATTTCTTCAGGTGAGATGCCTATTACCTCATCTCCGGCATTGATTGGATTTTTTACCTCGATGTGGATTTCATTTCTACCGAAATCTTTTATAAGACCTGCGATCCTTTGTTTTCTATAAGAACCTGCATTGTAATTTTGCATACGCTCCTCATTCGGAAAGACAAAGCCATTGGTATATCCATGATTGTCTACCAGTTCGAGCAGCTTCAGCGCTTCCATATCTATATCCCTGCGTTTGAAATCAAACACATCATTTATTACCTTTCGATACGCGCGTGCAACGATCGATATATAGAGGATATTCTTCGTCCTACCTTCCACCTTATAACCATCAATAGGAAGATCTCCTAATTGAGGAATTTTCTCAAGCAGGCAGAGATCTTTCGAATTGAGTATGTAGGTTCCTCTTATGTCCTCCTCAACTTCAAACTTTTCACTTTTCCTTGATTCTTCAACCAGTGCGTAACGCCACCTGCAAGATCCGGCACATTCACCCCTATTTGCATCTCTACCGGTTAAAAAGTCCGATAGGAGACATCTTCCCGAATAGGATATACAAAGCGCACCATGAATAAAAATTTCAATTTCCACTCCATCAGCATCTTCACAGATCTTTTCAATTTCTTGTAATCGAAGCTCCCGTGCCAGAATTATTCGATTTATTCCCTGATCACGCCAAAACCGAACACTCCAAGAGTTTGTAGTGTTTGCCTGGGTACTTAGGTGCAACGGAATGTCGACCTTTAACTTACGTAACAAATTCAGTATACCAGGATCAGAGATTATGAGGCCATCTGGCTTTTGTTCCGAGATTCGTCGCAGGAAATTTTCAACTTTTCGAAAATCACTGTCACGAGCAAAAATGTTCATCGCCACGTATAGTTTTTTCCCTTTGTGATGCGCCATATGGATGGCGTTCTCCAGCGTCTTTTCATCAAAATCATTGTATTGGGCACGGAGAGATATATCTGGCAGGCCTGCGTATACTGCATCAGCCCCGTAGGCAAATGCGTAGAGCAGTTTTTCTCCACTACCTGCTGGAAGTATCAGCTCTGGTTTCTTTTTCACCAATGTCATTGATTTAATTGGGCAAACATATTAAAAAGGGAGCTTTTGAAAATGAAAAATGACGAAACGGATTGAACTGCAGGCTCTACTCTGCCCCAGCCTCATTGGTGGCAAGCTTGAGCTTATCGAGAGGAGCCTTTTTCTTATCTGTGCTCTTTTCCTTAACCGGTGTTTCTGAACTAGGTGCCGGGATGGGTTTCTTCTTTTTCTCTGTTGCTTTTTTTACTCCAACTACTTCTTCAATTTCTTTTCGGTCCAGCACCTCCTTTTCAAGGAGACGCTTCGCCAGTTTGTCAAGAATTGCCTTATTCTTCGTCAGAATATCCGTCGCCTTCGCACGAGCTTCCTCTACAATTCTCTTTATCTCTTCATCGATTGACTGGGATGTTCTTTCACTGTAATCCTTATGCCGCGCAATTTCCTTTCCAATAAATATCGGCTCCTCCTTTTGGCCATACTGGAGTGGTCCCAACTTGTCGCTCATCCCCCATTCACATACCATTTTCCTCGCCGTACTGGTCGCTCTCTCAATATCATTCTGCGCTCCAGTGGTAATACCACCTTTTCCAAACTGGATCTCCTCTGCAACCCGTCCACCCATGAGCAAGGTAACCTGATCAATAATATAATCCTTCTTCAAATTGTGTTTATCAGTCTCAGGAAGACTCTGAGTCAATCCCAATGATAGTCCTCTCGGAATGATGGTCATTTTGTGAACAGGATCGGCGTTTGGCAGCAGCATTCCGAGCAATGCATGTCCTGATTCATGATAGGCGGTAACCCTTTTTTCATCCTCGGATATGATTACACTTCTCCGCTCCGGTCCCATCAGCACTTTGTCTTTTGCAAACTCAAAATCCTCCATTCCAACCTTGCGCTTATTTCTTCGGGCAGCAAGCAGTGCCGCTTCATTGACCAAATTGGCCAGGTCGGCTCCTGTGAATCCTGGTGTTCCGCGTGCAATTACTTTTAAATTCACCGCCTTAGCAATAGGTATTTTTTGTGAATGTACCTTGAGTATCCCCTCTCGTCCCTTAATATCCGGTATATCGACAACGACTTGTCGATCGAATCTCCCCGGCCGTAAGAGAGCCGGGTCGAGCACATCAGGTCTGTTTGTCGCAGAAACAACAATGACTCCTACATTCTCCTCAAAACCATCCATCTCAACGAGAAGTTGATTCAAGGTTTGCTCACGCTCATCATGCCCCCCTCCATAGCCAGCTCCCCTGACTCGTCCAACAGCATCAAGCTCATCAATAAAAATGATGCAGGGCGAGTGTTTCTTACCCTGTTCAAAGAGGTCCCTGACCCTGCTGGCACCAACGCCTACAAACATCTCAACGAAATCAGAGCCACTCATACTGAAAAACGGTACGTCCGCCTCACCTGCTATTGCCTTAGCAAGGAGTGTTTTACCCGTACCGGGTGGACCGATGAGGAGAAGTCCCTTGGGAATTTTTGCGCCGAGTCTGGTAAACTTACCCGTATCACTCAGATAATCGATGACTTCCTTCAGCTCCTCCTTGGCCTCCTCCACCCCTGCAACATCTGCAAAGGTAACTTTGCGTGCTGAATCCGGCTGCAGACGAGCCCTGCTCTTACCAAATGAAAGGGCCTTGTTACTGGTTCCCTGGATTTGCCTGAGCATGATGAACCAGAATATTCCCAATATAAGCAACCATGGAATTATTCCCGCCAATGCAGTTAAAAATGGGAAGTTCTTTTTCACCTCACCCTTGAAATCTATATTATTATCGATAAGCAACGGGATGAGATTCGGATCTTCATATGGAATAATGGTGTGAAATGATATAAGAGGTGTATCTCCACCTGAAATATACCCATAAATGTCTTTATCAAGGATTCTGAGCTGCTGAACTTTCCCGTCCTTAATGAGCTGAATTAGCTGTGAATAATCGACTTCCTTATAGGTCTCCCGGGGTTTATTGAACATAAACATGAGGAAAAGCGCAACGAGCCCGATAATCGCTATAAGCGCAAGCCTATTCGATGGCCTGAAGTTTTTGAAATCTTTTTTGTTGTTTTCCACCTCTATCCTCTCTATGGTTCAACAAGTTCAGCTATATAATCGAGCTCCCGGTACCGTTCATTGTAGTCAAGACCGTAACCAACGAGGAATCTATCGCCGACTTCGAACCCTATATAATCTATCGGAATATCCACCTTCCGCATACACCTCTTATCCAGAAAAGCACAAATCTTTACGCTCTTCGGTTTGTGTAAGCTCAGGTAGTTAAGAATATATTCAACTGTAAAACCTGAATCGATGATGTCCTCAACAAGCAGTATGTTTTTTCCCCGGATATCCATTTTAAGGTCTTTGATTATACGAACATCTCCTGTTCTTTCGATTCCCTTATAACTCGTTGTAGCGATAAAATCAGTTGAAATGGGCGAGGTGATATTTCTGCACAGATCTGCAAGAAAAATGAATGCACCCTTTAGATTACAAATGAGTATTACTTCCTCTCCATCATAGTCACGTGAAATAAGCGAACCTAACTCTTTAACTTTTTGCTCTATCTGATCCTTTGTAATTATGATATTTAATTTTTCCAAGGGATTTGTCCAAAAGTAGCATGCGAAAACATTCCACAATACATTGAACGGCTTGTGCAGCTGAAATTCTGGTCATTTCAACGATTTCGCGATCTATCTCTGAGTTCTACCCTTAGGATCTGTTCTGTCTTACCCGTTACTCTATAGTTGTGTGCCACTCGGTTGTCTTCACCGTATAGAGAGCAAAAAACACCAACAACCTCATTCCCACTCTCGAGAATAGGAATTGTATCTCGCATATCTGGAAAAACCTTATGATCGATAAATAGATCCTTCAGCTTTTTATGACCAACATCTTTCAAATCGATCCTGTCACCAGCTGTTCTGCTTCGCACAGAGATGGGGAACTCCAATTTTCCATAATCGAGATAAAGTGTATTTTTATCAAAGATCTCTACATCTTTCGTGAGCGAAAATACCAGTTCTTTACCAATCTCAACTAAATGAACAGGGGTTTCAATCCTCTTTACATGGTAAAGATACTTTTTAGCTCCAGTATCGACAACTCTTTTCTCGAACACCAACCTGTTGTATACCTTTTTAATAGTTATTTCATTACTACGATAGAAGATCTTATTTCCCTCAACCTCTACAGCGCAGAGAACTGAAAGGACTTTAAAAGGAAGATACTTTTTTTTATAATTATTTTCTTTGTGCACTATTGAATTATAAACTTTAATAATTATCCTTCTCTTGATAGCATTGGATAGATCCATGAACTTTTTATAGTTGAGAATCCAGAAGGTCTTATTCTTTTCATCGATAAGCTCACCAAGTCTTTTATGAACCCAATCGTCCAGAAGCTCATTCTCCTCATTTAATATTTGTGCAAATTGGCTCATGTGTTCCCTGTACCTTTTGTTAATGGCTTCGATGCGGGGAATAATCTCGTGCCGTATCTCATTTCGTGGAAAATCCCTGTTTAAATTTGAGTTGTCAACTCTATATTCCAAAGCACTGTGCTGCAGATATTGAAGAAGTTCATCCTTCCGTATTGCGATAAGGGGATGTATTACTCGTTGATATATCGGATGGATTCCAACAATCCCTACTGGACCTGTGCCGGTTGTTAATCTATAGAGAATAGTTTCGATATTATCGTCAAGAGTGTGGCCTGTGGCGATTTTATCATACCCAATTTTTTCAAGCGTCTGGTATAGAAACCTGTACCGTATTCTTCGAGCAGCCTCTTCGAAGGATTCGTTCTTTTCCCTCTCCCGGTTAATAGGGATTTTTGTTATAAAACACTGTAGTCCAAGAGAAATTGAATTTTGCTTTACCACGGCCTGATCAGTGTCAGATTCAACACCTCTCATACCATGATTCAGGTGAGCAACGGATAGCTCAAGATTGAATTCATACCGAAGGATAACGAAAATATGCAGAAGAGCAGTAGAATCGGGACCACCTGATACAGCGAGGAGTATCTTATCACCATTTTGAAGAAGATCATTTTCTTTACAGAATATTTTAATCCGTGCGACAAGTGTATCATTGGTATTTCTCATTTATAAACCACATAAAGGAGGTGATTTTCAGAGGGCAAATTACCCATTTTCTCGAATGAATTAACGTTTGAGAAGTCATTTCAAATACTGTTTGCACTTTACCGGTCACTTATCTTTATTGTAAGGAAAATGCAGAACAGTTAAGTGATGAGCGCTAAGAGAGTGTACTTGTTACTGATTATTAAACTTGTTCATCGCCTCGTCAATTGAATCAGTCATCATAATATAGAGGGCTTGGATTACTCTATCGACCTCATTATCAAAGTATCTTTTTTCACTTTCTGTAAAATCTTCGAGTACATAGTCACATAGATCCTTTTCTGAACCTATTTGAGGTCTTCCAATACCGAAACGCAAGCGGGGAAAGTTTTCAGACTTAAGCGAGTAGATAAGAGATCGTATACCGTTATGACCCCCGGAACCACCATTTCTTCGAATACGAATTTTACCAAATGGAAGCTCTGTATCATCTGCAACCACAACAATATCGGTGGTTTTTACTTTTAAAAAACTCGCCAGATATAGTACAGCTTCTCCACTAAGATTCATAAACGTTTGAGGCTTTAGTAAAACAATCTCCTCGAAATCACAGTTGCCTCGACCGAAAACCGCCTTCTTTTTCTTGATATTGAGATCTATTTTAAAGCTCTGTGCAAACCTATCAACGACCATAAATCCCACATTGTGGCGGTTATTCTTATATTTCTGTCCGGGATTCCCAAGTCCGACAATTAGCTTCAATTATTTTTTCCCCCCAACAAAAATACTGATAGGCTATTTTATCCTTCTCCCTCCTTTGTTTCCGGTCCCTTCTCCGGTTCTTCTTTTTCAATCACCTCTTCACCTTCAACGGGCACAACCTCTTCCTCTACCTCTTCAATTGGAACTTCAATCTTAGTTGGAGTACCAACTGTTACAACAACTTGCTCAGGATTAGTGAGTACCTTCAATTTCTCGTCAAATTCGATATCTCTTGTATGAAGTGAATCTCCCACATCGAGCTCGGACACATCGATAGTTATGGAATCTGGTATATCTTTAGGCAAACACTCTATCTCGATATCTCTAACAAATGTCTCTAGAATCCCACCTTTTTTAACACCCTTTGAAGTTCCAATAATATTAATCGGCACTTCTGTTCTCAGCAATTTCCCTCTCTCAAACTCCAGAAAATCAATGTGGATGATATTTTTATTCACGGGGTGTAATTGAAAATCCTTGACGATTACCTCTGCCGTCTCCTTCCCATCGATGTTGAGATTCACAATGGAGTGTTCGCCAATCTCTTCGAACATGTACTCAAAATCGTGGGCATTTACCAGGAGGTTTTTATTACCCTTGTGTCCGTATAACACAGCAGGTATGTAACCCTGTTGTCTTATTTTTTTTGCTGCCTCTTTCCCAACAGCATCTCTTTTCTTAATATCAAGAACGTGTTCGGCCATATGCTATACCTCTTTTCCTTCAATGTTTATCTTATACATCAAACGTTTTCAGTTAAAATCCAGCAAAGTGATCATTTTTCTCTAAATCATTCCAGGCCTATAATGCCTCCAGTTTCTGCATCGAGAAACATAGGTGCAACCGATCTATCTTCATGAATTCTCATAATTGTATCGGCCAATAAATCTGCAATCGACAGTACAACGATTTTATCGGTTTTCCTGCTCTTTTCTTCATTGAAATGTATTGAATCGGTAACGACAACTTTTGTCAAAGCCGAATTATTAATATTATCAATCGCGTTTGCAGAAAAAATACCATGGGTAGCGCACGCATATATGTCCTTCGCGCCTCTCTCCGCCAAGGCATTCGCTGCTGCACAGAGTGTTCCCGCCGTATCGATCATATCATCTATGATGATGAGATTTGTTCCTTTGATAAGATTTTCCCCAATTATATTCATCAGAGTTGCTTTATTCTTTTCCGATCTTCGTTTATCGATAATTGCCATATTTGTCTTCAACAGTCTGGCAAAAAATCGTGCCCTTTCCACTCCTCCAGCATCAGGCGATACTATTACATAATCATGATCACTATTTTTGAAATAATTAAACAGGATTGGTGTGGCAAATAGATGATCTACGGGAATATCAAAGTACCCTTGAATCTGGAGTGCATGCACGTCAAGCATTAGTATCCTATTTGCCCCTGCTGTGGTTATGAGATTGGCAACAAGTTTTGCAGTTATTGGCGTTCGGGGCTGCGCTTTCCTATCCTGCCGTCCATATCCATAGTATGGAATGACGGCCGTTATCCTACCTGCAGATGCTCTTTTGAGGGTGTCCAGTATGATGAGCAGTTCCATGATATTCTCACTCGAGGGGTTTGATGTAGACTGAATAACAAAAATATCCGCCCCACGAACAGATTCATTAACCTGAACATATATCTCCCTATCGGCAAACCGGCAAATTTCAGCATTCGTTAGATTGATATTTAGTCTTTTGGCAATCATTTGAGCCAGCTGTGGATTTGCGGTCCCAGATATGATTTTGATTTCCGATTTCAGCACTCAAACACCTCTCCTCTTTAGACACTGAATTTACCCTATCCGTGTGCAATTTCTGGGGCGGGAGGATTCGAACCCCCGAATGTCAGGACCAAAACCTGATGGCTTACCGCTTGCCGACGCCCCAAATTCGATGTCTAATATAAAAAATTATACAGTGAACGAAAACTAAAAAAATAACAAGGATATTGGATAATGTTTTGTCTGTCCGAAATGTGGGACGGGTGATTCCCCGATTTCATTAATTCATGGAATCAAATTTGTTTTCCTGTAGATAAGTTCAGGGTGTCCTATTCTGATGAATTGTCGGTTTCGTGTTTTTCTTCCGTTTCAGGTTTGCTTTCTGCTTCTTGATTGTACGCGTCGAGGACTGCTTTTTGTAATACTTCGCGAAATGCAGAGTTAATGGGGTGAGCGACATCCTTAAATTCGCCGCTTGTGGTTTTGCGGCTTGGCATTGCAACAAAGATTCCGTTCTGGCCGTTGATAACTTTCAGATTATGAACAACAAAGGAATCATCGAAGGTGATAGACACATAAGCCTTGAGCTTTCCCTCGTTGCCCACTCTTTTCACCCTTACATCAGTGATATTCATAGTGCCAGATACCTCTTTTTTTGTAATTATTTCTTTCCTCAAAGAAGAGACTACCACATTGGTTGAACTATGTCAAGAAAATTAATCTATTAACTCATTGGTACAACTCACGGTAAAAACTATAAGAGGTCATTACCTTTTTTACAAAATTGCGGGTTTCAGAAAAAGGTATTTCTTCAATAAATTCCTCAATGCTTTTCCCAGAACCTGATCGAAGCCATTTTGCAACATTACTCGGCCCACCATTGTACGCAGCGAGCACGTGTTCGATCCTATCAAATCTATCGAATAAATAAATAAGATATTTTATGCCAGCATGAATATTCACCGCTGGATCGAAGAGGTCATTCTCTTGCACTGCTTCTCCCATAATCCATGCTGCCGTATCCGGCATCAACTGCATAAGTCCCAGCGCTCCTCGTGAGGATCGAGCTTGTGAATTAAATCTGCTCTCTTCACGAATGACAGAAAGAAAGAGGAGAGGATCGTATTCTATGGACTCAAGGGAAAGCTCCTTTTGAATGACTTCCAAATAGGACATTGGATATAGAAGCTTCAGTATTTCCTCATTAAAAAAAAGTGAATATCTCAAGTTCATACCCTCAATAATGCTCTCAGCATGGTGGATACTACTTGCAAAATTGCCCATTTCATAATGAATTTTTGAAAGGAGGAAATGGAATCGCATCTGAATATCCGGACCGCCCAGTTGCAAACCGGACTGTATTATTTCTTCAAGATCCTCGTAAAATCCAAGTAAAAAAATTCGATACAGTACACCGACATCTAAGTTAGCGGTACCATAAAGGTATTTTGATATCTCCCCATTCTCCTCTATCCGCAGAAGGATATTGTGTATCTGTTTCTTCACATTACCATTCTTTGGATTCGTGCCGTAAAACTGGAGGTAGAGCCCAAGTGATCGGGTAAGATCTCCAGATGCATATAAACGATCGGCATCCATTAGTGAATCTACCAGAGAATATTCATTACCTTCTTTTAAAATTTCGCATGCCCTAAAGTAGTAAAAGCTTCCAGGTCGTATGATTAATGCTTCTTGAAAATGA
>CAYFYU010000071.1:17236-18505 GCA_964347455.1 uncultured Spirochaetota bacterium
AGAATATAAGATGCCCAAACTCTATATAATGAGCCGGTAATTGTCTCATTAACAGTTTTTAAAAATTGAATTGCTTCATGTTTTCTGTTGTGGGACAGAGCGTAATAAAATGCTGATAGGATAAGCAGATCATTTTTATCATAATCGGTGAACTCAAAAACGAATTTTCTGACGATTAGCAAATACTGTTTTACAGATAATGTTCCTCTATCCAGCTGGATCTGTAAGTAACGCAAATCAGCGGAGAGTGGTCTCCCAAGCTCTGAATCTTCCGAGTGCGAATGTACTGCAGCCGTATACTTTTTTAGAGTTCTGCTGGCCATCTCGTATTTACCCATGTAAAAGTATGCATATGCCATTTTTAACAAGACCTCACTCTTTCCGGAAACTTCGTAATAGTTCGAATATACCTGTGATGCCGTTTCAAAATCTCCCAAAGAAAAGTGACAAAGTGCCCTCTTCTCAAGCACCCATCCCTTTTCATCAAAAAGGTATAAAATATCCAGTGCCTCGCTGTAAAGTTCGTGCTTTATATAGAGTGTGGTGAGTTTTTCTGCACTTATGCTTCTGTTGATAAGATACCGGATGACACCTCTGTCTTTCGCTATTTCCCTTAATGCCAATATTTTCAATGATTTTTCATCAGAGGTAAGTATTTTTATATAAAAATCCTTAGCCCTGCGGTAATCACCTGTCTCCTGATGGAGTCTCGCGATATAGTACAATGCCTCGGGATAATAATTCTTGTATCGTAACAGCCCCCTCTCGGCAGGGCGATGAACCGAGCCATATATATAAAGACGATATAATGCAGCGTAAGCAATTGAAGTATGATCAAAATCTGATTGATCATACTTTCTGAGCTCAGAGAGCACCCTCAGATACCATTTTACTGCTCTCTCAATATTGCCCTCTCTTTCAAAATTCCGCGCAATACAGTAAAGGTAAAAATACTTAATAGAGGGCTTCTGAATGTACAGTTCCCTGTAGATTCTGTTCGCCCTGTTGAATGTTCCCATCTTTTCAAAGGCTTTTGCCGCTAATAGCTTCTCCTCTTCAGTTGCCTCCTTTAGTTCATTAACTGTTCGAATGATTTCGTGATACTTTCCAGACCTATACTGCTCAATAAGCCAGATTTTCCTCTTTTCCATTTCACCGATGGTGTGGGAGGAGCTGTTGAGAAGTTGTGGAACAATCAACAGTACGACACACAAAAATATGGAAATAATCCAAATTATGAAAGAAGCAGAGATTATGCATTTTCTTTAA
>CAYFYU010000071.1:18515-19917 GCA_964347455.1 uncultured Spirochaetota bacterium
TTCGCATCGTGTTATTCTACCGATAAGATTAAGCAATTCCCAGAACTTTGTTAATAAAAACCATTATTCTTTCGGGAAGCAGAGCAATAAGGGATATAAATATCTTCTCTAAGTAGGGAAAGAGTAGTGATCTTCCGATCGTTTCGTCAATTCTAAAGACCGGGTGATTTTTAAGAAATATGAGGATAATACCACAGATAAGTAATCCTTTTATCAATCCGACCACCACACCAAGAATATTGTCAATATCAGCCAAATTCAATCTATCGATTACCCGTATCAGCATATTTCTAATAATAATCAGTATTATTGTTATGAAAACAAAAATCGCAAAAAAAGCAAGTATCAGCGATAGATCCCTGCTGTTGATAAACTCCATAAACGTTTCACTCAAGGGACGGTAAAATAGAAACGCTCCAATAAGACCACAGATGATAATAAGAAGGGAAAAAACCTCATTTATAAAACCCCTTAGATACCCTCTTATGCAGAGGACAATTGTAAATATTATTATTATTAAATCAATAAAATTCATTATAAAACGATAGCCCCAATACTTTTTTTTAAAAAAAACGTGCTATACTATTAATTAGAATATCGTAAATTGGCACTATATTAATGAGTAAGAAAAAAGTGGGGAAAAAAATAATTGTTGACATAATCAAGAGTGTCCTCGAAAGCAGGGAGGATGTTGTCTCGGATGAAGCATTCATTCACGAGGTTACAGCCAACACTTTAGAATCCACACCAGTGTATGAAATTATATCCGATATGGCTGAGGCTGATCTGATGCCTGAGGATTGTAAAGAAAATTTCAGGCTCAGTTCCTGTATTGAATTGATTGCCATTATTAACAATGTGATTGATCATCATATTTCTAGACGAAACTTCAATTGACCGCAAGATCCTTAGACTTTAAACAGTTCCCGTAAAGAATATTTTCCACTTCCCGATAGGTAAGAACTTCCAGTATGTCTTCTTCTGATATATTCTCTCTCTCGTCAAGATCCGCAACTGTTCGGGCAACTTTCAATACCTTGTAGTAGGAACGTGCCGATAGTCGATACTTCTTAATAGCCTTATAGAGAATTTGCTCCACCCCATTTCCAACCGCACAGTACTTCTTGATCAGCTCTAGATCCATACTGGCATTGAGAATTGTTCCATGTTTTTGAAATCTCTTGCGCTGAATATAGAGTGCATCTGCCACTCTCTTTTTTATCTTTTCAGAGCTTTCGGAAGGTCGGTCACGAACAATCTCATACGGTTTGAGAGGCTTAACTTGGACCTGAATATCGATGCGGTCCAGTACTGGCCCTGAAATTTTCATGAAGTATTTATTTATGTACTTTGTAGTGCACCGACACATCCTTTCAGCATCAAAAAGATAACCACAGGGGCA
>CAYFYU010000071.1:19927-21357 GCA_964347455.1 uncultured Spirochaetota bacterium
GCGGCGAGGGCTACGAGCATCGGCACGAGCAACACTGATGAAGCCGTTCTCAAGAGGCTGTCTGAGCGATTGTATTATATTACTCTTAAACTCGGTAAACTCATCCATGAATAAGACCCCATTATGGGCGAGGGTAATTTCACCAGGAATTGGATTCTTCCCTCCGCCAATTATTGAAATCTCTGACGCGGTATGGTGTGGTGCACGAAAAGGTCTTTCACGAATGAGCCCCTCCGCAGCTGAGAGTAACCCAGCAATACTGTAGATCTTCGTGGTTTCTATCGATTCCTTCTCGGACATAGGGGGAAGTATACTCGGAATCCTCGTGGCAATCATCGTTTTTCCAGAACCGGGTGAACCTATAAAGAGCAAGTTGTGACCGCCTGCTGCTGCTATTTCAACTGCCCGGATAGCATAGGCCTGTCCCCTTACATCCGAAAAATCTGTTTTATCCCGGGTGGATTCAGTTTTTAATTTCTCTCTACTCGTATTAGTAACGGAAAAGTGATGATCCCCATCGTAACTTTCAGTTCGATCCTCTTTTCCGTCCCCGAAAATGACCTTCACAACATGATTCAGACTGTGTACCGGATACACGGATATACCGGAGCAGAGACATGCTTCTTCATAATTTTGAAAGGGCAGAACAACATTAGAAATATTCTTTTCCTTTGCTGTCTCAAGAATCGAAAGTACCCCCCGTACAGGCCTCACTGTACCATCCAGTGAAAGTTCTCCAAGCAGTAAACATGGTTCAAATTCTTTTGGAATCTCAATTTGACTTGATACAATGAGAATACCAACCGCAATGGCCAAATCAAAAAATGAGCCAACTTTTTTCAAATCCGCGGGTGCAAGATTCACCGTCAAGCAGCCGAGCGGAAACTCAAATCCCGAGTTTCTTATTGCAGCATTGACCCTCTCTTTTGCCTCCCTTACGGCCGGATCTGGCAAACCCACTATACAATGTTGGGGCAGTCCTTTCTTTAAGTCCACCTCTATTTCGATGATACGAGCTTCGATTCCGGTGATTGTCGCAGATTTTAATCGATAGAACATTTACCTTCTCTAACAGCGAAGAATACTTTTTTATTGCAAAAGCACGATTCTTTTTTTATTGATATTTCAGCATCGAAACTGTTCGGTCTAATAACTGTGTGTCATGGATTTTTTGAATTGCGATGAAGTCAAACTCTTGGCGAAGGTTGCAGATTTGATAGAGCTCCTCGTCATCTCGGGAGTTGTTGGAGAAGATACGGATGTTGAAGGTGGCAATAAAGATCATCTCGCCGGATAAAAGTGAACAGGAGAAAGAGAATAGAAAGATTAATAATAAACATTATTTTTTTGCACCTGCCTCAATAAGCAACTTGACAATATCTGGTTTTCCATGTGCCGATGTATATATTAAAAAATTGAAATTTTAATAA
>CAYFYU010000072.1:0-3341 GCA_964347455.1 uncultured Spirochaetota bacterium
GCGGTAGGATCCGCGCGTTCAGATAGTGCCAGGTCAGCGTCAGCAGGACGAGGCTCGTCCAAGGGCCACTCCTGCGACCATTTCCAGTACCAGCGCCAGTCCTCCGCCTCACCAACGTCGATATAGGCAATGATCAGTTTACGGTGGATCCCATCATAAGCTCTGCTGTTTTTCAGGAGCTGAACCATCTCTTTAGTATCGAAATTCCGGTCTTCAGAGGACCAATCGGTTCTGGTTGGTTCGAGAACGAGCATATCATAGCGGGAATTGACGAGCTTTTTAATTGCACCGGGTTCATTTACGCCCTGAATTTGATATGCCCAATAGCGAATCTGATCCAGAGGCACAGGTTCTCCGTCACCACTGTTTTGACTCTGTCCACTGTTAGAGAAAAAGCTGAAAAAAAACCCCACAAATATTATAGAACATAAAATACATAATCTCTTTATCATAGATACTTTCCTAATTCAATCCTCACCAGTTCAACACCTTCACTGTTTTCAAGGTCTCTTCTATCAATGAATTTGTATTGAAACGCGATTCGATCTCCTGTAGCTCCCTGGCCGTTGATCTGAGAACAGGGTGCTTGGGAACAAAAAATGTGCAGCAGTCACCGTAGGGTTGAATAGAAATTTCATAGGTGCCTATTTCTTTTGCGAGGGCTGTAATCTCATTTTTATTCAGCCCAATTAAGGGACTCAAAATTGGTATCTGTGTGTCGTAATAGGTCGCCTGGAGATTTTCAAGTGTCTGTGAAGCAACCTGTGAGAGGCTGTCTCCCACGATCAAGAATCGTGCTCCCGTCCGCTCTGCTATTCCTGCAGAAATTTTAATCATAAACCTGCGGTAGGCAAGCATTCGCATCGTCGAATGGACTTTCATTATGATTTCTTTCTGTATCTTTTCGAAAGGAACGATGTGGAGCTCAGTATCCATCTGATACTGTGCGAGCCATTCGGAGAGCTGAATTATTTTATTTTCAACGGATTGGGACATCTGATTCTGGTTATGGAAATGCACAAGCCCTACTGTGCAACCTCGTTTCATCAGCATGAACGCAGCAACGGGACTGTCGATTCCACCTGAGAGCATCGCGAGTACCTTCTGCTTTGGATTGACGGGGAGTCCTCCGACCCCCCGAATGTCCTCAAAGGAGATATAGGCGTATTTATCTGTTATTTCAATCTTTACACGAAGATCAGGAGAAACCATTTTAGCCTTTTTACCTGTTGCAATCCGTACTGTATCGCCGATGAGAGCATTCATCTCCATGGAATTGATATGATATCGTTTATCGTGTCTCCTTGTGTCAATTTTGAAGGTTTCGAAGGACCTTCGCACAAGTGAATCGGTCACCGTAGTTTTGATCAATTCGATATCTAAGGGGACTTTACGGGCAAATGAGAAGTAGGCGATTCCAGGGATCTTCTCAAGCGTATGGGATTTTTCTTGAGCCTCCCACCCCTGTGGTCGATCAAAAGCAATGAGACCAAAGTCCCGTTGAGGATTCACTTCGAGCGGAAGTAATTTTGTCTTAATGTTCTTTATGAGGCGATTTTCAAAGGACTTTCTGTTTTTTCCCTTCATCGACAGCTCATCATAATGGACGACAATGCAATCTGTCTCTAGTGGTCTCTTATCACTTACCATGCATCATCCCCTAGAAAGCATTTAATTCATCTACCGTAAATATACAAAATGAATTGCCAAAGGTCTGATTTCATTTTTTGTTTAGATTTTATTTCTTGGCTATTAAGGCAAATAGGTGTGCGAATTTATTATATCAATCAAATAGGCTGCAGGTGCTGAAAGTCCTGTCAAGGAATGAAAGTCCTGTCAATGACGGAGGTACAGAATTATGCCGTCTTTTACCTGCAGAGATGCGGGGGTAGATTGTGACTTCATAGCCGAAGCCAAAAAACAGGACAAACTTCTAAAGAAAATTACAAAGCATGCAAAAAAGGTACACGATATGGACCCGATACCTGATGGCATGCTGAAGAAAGTGATGGGTGCAATTAAAGCCTTGCCGGTTGATTGCAGACTACCTGAAAGGGATATACGCTTTTTCACAATGTTTCGTTCATGCTTCCAGTACGGTATCCTTGGAGATCCAGAGTAACGTAGGTGAAACCCTGTTTTTTCGCATATTGAACTATGGAATTTCGTATATTTATTTTCAACATCCGGTCAAATTCCTCAACATCCAGTTCAATGCGCACCACAGTACCGTGGTGGCGAGCTCTAAAATTTTTAAATCCGTATTTTAGCAGCAGCTCCTCGATAGATTCTATCTGTCTTAGTTTTTCCTCTGTTATTGTTGAGCCGTAGGGAAAACGCGAGGCGAGACAGGCCATAGCAGGCTTATCGGCCATCGGCAGCTTGTACACTTCTTTACTGATAGTCCTGATTTCATCTTTTGAAAGTCCTGCCTCTTTAAGGGGACTTATTACATTCAGCGCCTTGGCTGCATTCATGCCTGGACGGTAATCTCTCACATCATCTGCATTCGTTCCATCTAAAACTGCATTAAATCCATATTCTCGAGCGACTTCTTTGACTTTTGTAAAGAGCTCCTTCTTACAGTAGTAACAGCGGTCCGGAGGGTTAAATTTGAACTCAGGTATATCCAATTCCTCTGAGTGAATAATCCTGTAAACTATTTTCTGATCTTTCACCCACTCCAGAGCTACCCCGAACTCTCTTTTTGAATATGTCGATGAGGTGGCTATGACGGCAACAGAGCGTTTGCCAAGTACTTCATGGGCAACTTTCATAACCAGTGAGCTGTCCACCCCACCTGAGTACGCCACAGCACAGCCACCTGTCTCCTCAATTATCCTCCTAAGCTTATCAAGTTTGGTTTTATATTCTGCTTTCATTCTTTTTGTTATTTATAGTATCTCAAATATGTAATATTAATCTTATTACTTTTGTAAAATATTTCATTTGCAGGGAAGAATCAATCACATTGTCTTGACTGACAATAGCTTAAAAATTATCATTTCTTCTATAGTTATTTGAGGAGATGGGGATAATGAAAGTTTATATAACGCTAATTACTTTTTTAGTCCTGTTTGGCCTCCTTATGGGGGCAGTACAGAGAATAGATGCTGCTGAAATCATTACCGATATCGTAACCTATCGAAGTGGTGATGAGACCGTTTCATCCTATCTGGCAAAACCCTCTGGCAGTGGCCCTTTTCCGGCTCTTGTCGTTATTCACGAGTGGTGGGGGTTGAACGACTGGATTAAGGAGAGCACACACGAATTTGCCGAAAACGGGTATGTAGCTCTAGCGGTTGATCTCTATCGTGGCAAGGTAGCTGAAGACCGTGATC
>CAYFYU010000072.1:3351-5250 GCA_964347455.1 uncultured Spirochaetota bacterium
TGAAGGCTGCAGTTGAATATCTGCGTCGACAGCCCTTCGTAAAGAGTGCAAAAATCGGTTCCATCGGTTGGTGTATGGGAGGGGGCTACTCGCTGCAGCTTACATTGAATGCAGATCTTGCGGCGACGGTCATCGCTTACGGTCGGTTGGTCATGGACCCGGATCAGCTGAAAAAAATTAGTTCACCCCTGCTCGGCATATTTGGAGAAGAGGATAGGGGAATTCCCCCCTCGGATGTCCGAAAGTTCGAAAAAATTCTGAATGAGAAGGGTATACAGAACACGATTCATATCTACGATGGAGCCGGCCATGCCTTTATGAATCCGAACAATAGGGGAGGATACAACAAAGAAAGTACGGACGATGCATGGCGGAAGATATACCGATTTTTTGAAGAGCAGCTTATGTAGCAAGTTCTAGTGAGTTAAATGGTGATATTATCTACAGGACCACTCTTGAATAGTGTATAAGGAGGGTGATTGCATGTTGATTAAAAAGCAAAACTTTGAATCGGACATCCACTGGTACGATATTACCGAAAAAGAACTCTATATAAACCGGCGGAAATTCATCAAAGGACTTGGAAAAACGACCGTGGCTGCGGCTCTGGCATTGCTTGCTCCACCCCTCCTGACAACAGCGTGGGCACGGGATAAATCTTTCAAGCTGCAGGATATAGAAAAGAGCAGGTACAGTACAGATGAAGCACCGAACAAGTACAATGATGTGACCTCATACAACAATTTCTACGAGTTCGGTTTGAACAAAACCGATCCGGCACGCAATGCAAAGAAATTCAAACCTCGGCCATGGGCAGTTACCGTAAACGGCCATGTGAGGAATCCCGGTGAGTACGACGTTGATAAAATTATAAAGCGTCATCAGCTGGAGGAGCGCATCTACCGTTTGCGGTGTGTAGAAGCCTGGTCGATGGTAATCCCCTGGGTGGGTATACCATTAGCCAATGTTATAAGGGAAATGGAACCCACATCGAAGGCGAAGTATGTCCAGTTCACCACCCTCTATGATCCCGAACAGATGCCCGGTCAGAAATCTCCCACTCTCGACTGGCCCTATGTCGAGGGGCTGAGAATGGATGAGGCAATGAATCCTCTCACGATACTTGCAGTCGGTCTTTACGGTGAGATTCTGCCGAATCAAAACGGTGCACCCATACGGCTTGTTGTTCCCTGGAAATATGGTTTTAAGAGTATCAAATCGATCGTTCGTATTAGCTTTGCTGAGGAACAACCGAAGACAGCCTGGTCTCATGCAGCACCTCATGAGTATGGTTTTTATGCTAATGTGAATCCCGAAGTCGACCATCCAAGGTGGAGTCAGAAAACTGAGCAGGCTGTAGGAAAATACGGTCGTAAACCAACGGTGCTGTTCAACGGCTATGGAGAGTATGTCGCAGATATGTACAGTGATTTGGACCTCAACCGATACTACTGATTACTCAGCGAGTAGATTGTATGAATAGGCGGTCATTACAGAAAACCATCGTCTCAGTTGTATGTCTTACGCCTTTCTTGATCCTTGTTGCAAGAGCAATTACGGGCAGGCTCGGGGCAAATCCGGTACAAACCCTGACGCTCTCAACAGGTGACTGGACGATGCGCCTTCTGCTTGCCATGCTTTGCGTAACCCCAGTGGCTAGGATAACTGGATGGAAAAAGGTAAAATCCTTAAGACGACCTCTTGGGCTCTATACACTTTTCTATGGATGTGCACATTTTATGATATACTTGGGGCTGGATTATTTATTTAACGTGGGTTTAATCATCCAGGAGGCTCCCCATACACCTTTTGTCATTGTTGGTTTTGGAGCTTTCCTCCTGCTCATTCTTCTTGGCATTACATCCTTAAAAGCAGTAATGAAACGTATGGATTCAAAAA
>CAYFYU010000072.1:5260-13667 GCA_964347455.1 uncultured Spirochaetota bacterium
GTGTATATCTTCGGCTTCGTAGGCCTAACTCATTATCTACTCAAGGTGAAGATAATACCTGTTGAGCTTATCCTTTACGCTTCGGTTTTAGTGATGCTTTTATTGTTCCGACTCGTATGGTTGCTCACAAAACGTCCAACAGGACGATTCACCTTTTCAAGTAAAATGGAGTCGGGATGATCCCCTCCAATCGGGCTCTACAAAGCATCCCCACTTAAGCCTTCTTTAAGCTCTTGGAGTTCAGAATCGCGTTCAGCACGATACCAATGATAGCCGCAATTCCAAGACCGGATACGGCAAAATTACTAACAGCAAATTCCATGCCACCAAGACCGAGCATGAGCATAACTGCCGCAATGATGAGCATTTTTGGATCGGTGAGATTGCCCCGTGCATCTACCATATTTTTAATTCATATCGATGAGATCATTCCAAAGAGCAAGATTGATATTTTGCCAATAATTACTGAAATCGAAGTTGCCAGACCGTCACCGCCATACTCGGTGGAACAAAGGCAAAGGAACTTCCCAGAAAAACCTGTACCCTGCGTGTTGTAAGGAAGTGAAACAGCAGGGTGTCGATGCCAGCCGCCAAAAAGGGTGAACCCAATGTTGAGATTCGTGATTAGCGGGACAAGTACGGTCGCAGCGAACATGACGAAAGTATGCTGAAAATCCATCACAATGTTCTTACCATTGATATCGCTTATAACCACCTCTTTTAAAATTTTGTATGCTGCGATGGTAAACCACATGCAGCAGTTATCAAGTACTGTAGTAGACTTCAGTTTAATTTCAAGTAATTTGTTCAGATTTAATTCTATCTACTTTAATTTTCTTCTGTCTACAACCCTGCTTTTTTTCATTTTCCGTTTGAGAGTTCGAGGTTCAACGAGCGTCACTTTCGGGATGAAGTCGAATTTTTCCTTCACCTCCCTGACCACTTCAATTTCAAGCTCGTTGAGCTTTTTCATCTCATCGTCGAATATGTCCTGTGACACTTCGATCTGTATCTCCATTTTATCTAAGTTGTCATCCCTATCGACGATAAGCTGGTAGTTTGGGGTCATTCCAATTGCCTCGCTGAGTATTCCCTCGAACTGAGAAGGAAACATATTCTGGCCGTTCAGAATAATCATGTCATCGATTCGTTCGAATACTCTTGCCATTCTCACTGAACTTCTACCGCAGGGGCAGGGTTCTGTTATGAGGCTTGTTAAATCACCGGTCCTGTAGCGGATGAGTGGATAGGCCTCCTTTGTAATCGTTGTAATGACGAGCTCGCCCTTCTCGCCGGGTGGTAGATTTTTTTCAGTTTTGGGATCTATGATCTCAGGGATAAAATGATCCTCTGGAATGTGAAGTCCGGCTTTCTCCCCACATTCATAGGAGACACCGGGTCCGATAATTTCGGTAAGCCCGTAATTATCGGTAACCGATAGGTCGAGCTGCTCCTCAATCTCAATTCTGAACCTCTCGTTCCAGGGTTCGGCTCCGAGGAGTGCCTTACTCAGTGAGAGTTCGGCGGGCGTAATCGATTTTTCTTCGAGAATTTCCATGAGCAGACCAGCGAAGGTTGGAGCGCAGCACAGAGTGGTTGTTTTATAATCCCGCATGATGGTTATTTGATCCTCGATGTCCTTATCGGAACAGGGAATCACTGAAGCACCAATCTTCTCCGCTCCATAGTGGAATCCAATACCACCTGTAAACAGGCCATAGGGAAAAGAGATCTGGATTATATCGTCATTGGTAACACCACCGGCTGTGAGTACGCGGGCGGTCAATTCTGTCCAGTGATCAATGTCATTTTTCGTATAACCAACAATGAGGGGTTGGCCTGAGGTTCCCCAGGTGGACTGCATTCGTACCACTTCCCGTAGTGGGACGGCAAACATGTCATAGGGGTAGGCGACCCTCAACGTATCTTTTGTGGTAAATGGAATTTTTTTCAGGTCTTCAAGTGAAGTCAATTCCAGGGGGTCGAACCCGATATGGTTAAACAAGTTGTGATAGTATGAAACACGCCTGTATACCCTGCTGAGAGTCTGCTGAAGCCTTTCCAGCTGGAGCTGCTTTAGTTCAGACCGTGTCATTTCTTCATTTTTCTTATTCCAAATTAGCATGGGATTCCCCTTAAATCCTAATTGGTCTTATAAGGCATTATTCACCGCCAAGATAGGCCCTAAGCACTTCCTTGTTATGCATCAGTTCGTTTCGATCGCCGGATAGGATTATCTGCCCTGTTTCTATTACGTATCCCCGCTGACATATCTCGAGTGCAAGCTTAGCATTTTGTTCCACGAGAAATATTGTAAGATCGGCCTTTTCTTTCAGCTCAATAAGCGTCTCAAAGATGCTCTCAACGATTTTGGGTGCGAGGCCCATCGAGGGTTCATCGAGAAGCAGCAGCTTCGGATCGGACATTAGCGCCCTTGCTATAGAGAGCATTTGCTGCTCTCCGCCGGAGAGGGTTCCTGCAAGCTGTTTTTTTCTCGTTCCGAGGGCTGGAAAATGTTCAAAAATCCATTCCATCTTTTCATGGAGCATTTTCTTGTCTCTCAGACTGTGATAGGAGTAGGTTCCAAGAACGAGATTGTCCATAACACTCATCGGATAGAAGAGCTGTCTCCCCTCCGGTATAAGTGCAATCCCCAATTTTACGATTGCCTCGGGAGCCATGCCGATCAATTCTGAACCCTCAAAATTAATTGATCCTGAAGTCCGAGACATTAAACCAGTTACAGTGTTGAGAAGTGTTGACTTTCCAGATCCATTCGCACCGATTAGGGTCACGATCTCACCCTTTTGTACGTGTAGAGACACTGCTTTGAGTACACAGATAGATTCATAGTAGGATTTGAGCGAAACAATCTTGAGCATTGCGATTACGCAAACTCCTTTCCTAGATACACTGCGATGACCTTTTCATTTTGCTGGATCTCAGCAGGAGGACCATCTGCAATTTTTTCACCAAAATTCAACACCACAATGTTTTCTGATATCTCCATAATCAGGTCCATATCATGTTCGACGATGAGAATGGTAATGCCTAATTCTCGTATCTTGTAAACTAATGCAATGAGATCCTTTGTTTCCGTAATGTTTAATCCCGCTGCAGGCTCATCGAGTAATAGTAGTTCCGGATCACTGGCGATAGCCCGAGTGATCTCGACGATGCGCTGTTTTTCAAAGGGGATCTGGTGAATTTTTTTATTTCCCAAATCACCAATATTCATGAAGTCAAGCCAGTAGGCAGAGCGCTCCCGAATTGCCGTTTCCTCGATTTTGAATTTCCTGCTGCGCAATGCACAATTTAAAAATCCGGCGTTTGATCGCGCATACCTTCCCATCATGATGTTTTCCAGAACGCTCATGTTGGGGTAAAGGCGGAGGTTCTGGAAGGTGCGAGCAATTCCGAAATAGGGCACCTGATGAGGTTTCAAAAGGTCAATTCTTTTGTTTCGGTAGAAGATTTTTCCCGAATCAAGTTTCTCCAGTCCGGAAATGAGATTGAAAACCGTGGTCTTACCTGCGCCATTTGGACCAATGATAGCAGAGATACTTCCCTCTTGAATACTAAAGGTGAGCTGTGCAATTGCTTTAAGACCTCCAAAGGATTTCGATATATTCTCAACCTTCAGAATACCGTCACTCGAGAATCCATTCTTTTTTCGAGGATCAGCCATCAACGATTCTCCTCGGCAGGCGGATTTTTATTCCATAAAGTCCTTCTGGTCGCAAAAGCATGATTGACATCAATATTACCCCATAGATGAGGATATCGAAATCCTTAAAGAACCGGAGATACTCAGGTAATATGGTGAGTACCGCTGTACCAATGATTGCCCCCCATATATGTTCCATTCCGCCAACTGCAACCATGGTGACGAGAAGAATTGAGAAGCCAAGACTGAAAGTTCCTGGGCTCAAAAATGTTATGTAGTGAGCATAGAGAAATCCGGCCAGCGATGCAAATCCTGCACTGATTACGAATATATACAGCTTCAGCATGGCTGTATTGACACCGAGTGTGGATGCTGTTTTTTCTTCCTTGTGTATCGCCTTGAGCGCCCTCCCGATTCTCGAGTTGATGATATTCAGTGAAATAAAAAGAATAAAAGCAGCGATAAGCCACACAAAGATGAAATATTTGGTGTCATTATCAAGTTCGATACCGAAGATTTTAATGAGGGGAATATTGCCGAATCCTGATGGCCCCCCCGTCAAGGTTAGCATTTCATTGAAAACGATGTGAACTATTTCTCCAAGACCGAGTGTGGCCATAGCCAGATAGTGTCCTCTCAACCTGAGGGTGGGAATTCCGACAATGAAGGCGATACTGATGGTAAGAAGAATTGAGAGAAGCAAAGAGAAAGCAATGGGCACGCCAAACCGTGTTGTCATTATTCCTGTTGTGTACGCACCGATTCCAAAGAAAGCTGCTTGTCCAAGTGATATTTGACCGGCATATCACATAAGTAGACTGAGACCTATAGTGATAATTGCGTTTATTCCGAAGAATGTGAGGATACCGATGTAGTAGGGATTTCTCACCATTGATGCTATGATAAGAGCGCCAAGAACAGTTAAACCTGCCTGGGCGTATGAATTTTTAAATACTCTTTTCATGGTCTATCTCTTACTCTTATTAAAATGCTGCAAGTATTTTAATAACTTTAGTTATTAAAATGCCTTTAGTCGCTGCTCCTCTTTTTTAGCAAAAATGCCTCCAGGCCTGAAATAAAGTATTAATAGAAGAATTATCAGTGCCATCGCATCTTTGTAACCGCTCGAGATGAGCCCTGCTGAGTATGCTTCAAGCAATCCAATAATAAGGCCAGCACCCACAGCACCTGCCATATTACCCAGCCCCCCGAATACTGCAGTACCAAATCCCTTTAACCCGAGCATAGCTCCCCGGTCATAACTGACGAGTGCGATTGGAGTAACAATAACACCCGCAATTCCACCAATAAAGGCGCTCAGCCCGAATGAAAGGAGAACCATTCTGTGCACATTTATACCAACGATCTGCGCCGCTCGTCTGTTAAAGGCGCAGGCCTTTACTGCTTTTCCAAGCATGGTATATCGGAAAAAAAGCATGAGCGAAGAGAAAATAAAAATGAGGAAACCCAGTATCCAGAGGGTTTGAGGGAGAATCGTTGCCCCAAAAAAGTGAATTGGCTGATCTCCGCCGAAGGAGGGGAGTATATATGCGTCCTTTCCCCAAATAAACATGGCCCCACCTTTAAAGAGGATAGAGGCAGCAATCGTGATTATAATCAGGGTGATGACCGATGGATTTTTCAAAGGATGAATTGCAAATCGCTCAAAGAGCAACCCGATGCATCCAACTATGATTGCTGCTGCTGAGCCAGAGAGGAGTAGGGGAAAATGCAATGTTTTGTGGAAATAAACTGCGATCATTCCACCGAGCATGACGAAATCGCCCTGTGCAAGATTGATAATGCCGGTCGCATTATAAATGATGTTGAATCCGATGGCAACCAGTGCGTAAATGCTGCCGACTGTTATACCTGAGAGCGTGTACTGGAGCAACTGTGCACTGAGATTCACCTTTACCTCCTCCAGATCCTTTTTTTTCTATAGTTAGATGTACTTGAATGGGCAATCTCGTCTTTTCGAAACAATCCTGAATTATTGGACTGAACCATAATGCCATTCTGAGAGCAGTTATTGCTACGTGGTATAGTGAAGGCGAGAGATGGGTTAGAGAAATCCACCACTCGCCTTTATTTCAATAAACACAAGACTCTTAATCACGGAGAATCGTAAATTGTCCATTCTCTACTGTCAGCATCTCAAATGCTTCTTCAGTTAAGCCGTTGTGGTCTTCAGGTGAAAAGTTGAATACACCTCCGGTTCCAACAAATCCTTCTATATTTTCAAGTGCATCGCGAAGTGCTGCCTTGTCGGGACCAGACACTTTTAGAGCTTCGTAGAGTATCCACATTGCATCCCAGGCGTGTCCACCGAAAGTACTCACGGCATCTTCGAATTCGCCTTCGTAGAGTGATTTATACTTTTTCAAAACTGCAGCTTGGGGATGTGATGATGGAACCACATCGGAAACTAACAATCGTCCTGCTGGGAACTTGATTCCTTCAGCGGCCTCACCGGCAGCTTCCACATATTTGATATTACCAAACCCGTGGCTGAGATAGAGAGGGATACCTATTCCGAGCTGTCGCATGTTCTTTGCTACAATGACTTGGGCTGGTACAATTGACCAGTTTACAATCGCCTCAGCATCGGTTCCCCTTATTTTCGTAAGTTGTGCGGTCATATCGGTGTCCTGCGGGGCGTAGGTCTCATCGGCAACTATGGTTATTCCGTAATCGGGTGCTATATCATTCAGCTGTTTGCGTCCCTGATTACCAAAACCGGTTGTTCCCGACATAATGGCGATCCTTGATATACCATGCTCTCTCATGTGTCCGAATATCCGCATAACGGCATGACGGTCCGATTGGGGAGTCTTGAACACCCAGGGCTTCACAGGCTTCACGATTGCTTCCGCCGCAGCGCATGAAATGAGGGGTATCTGTGCTTTTTCAACAATGGGGATTACAGCCATTGTGGTACCGCTTCGTGAAGGACCGATGATAGCTATAACCTGATCCGTATTTATGAGCTTTTTAACAGCATTAACGGTTTTAGTTTCATCGCCGACGCTATCCTCGATTACCAGCTCAACCGGCACACCGTTTATTCCACCGTCCTCATTGATCATCCGGCCTATCATTTCCATGGTGTTTCTCTCAGGTTCCCCGAGCCATGAAGCCGGTCCGGTGATGGAAAAAACGCCACCGATTTTGTAACTCTCTACTTCCATTTCCCTTTCACCGGCAGCAATTAAAAGAATAAATGATGCCAGGATAATACCCACTACTAGAAACAAACTAATTTTCCTCATCTTTTCCTCCTAAAAACGTATTTGATCTAGACTAATGGGCCCTATTCAGAAAATCTGCCTTAGGGAACCCGTGAATAGTAGAATTGATATTGTATTGCTATTCCACTTTTTGTCAACGATAAAATAAACAATTATTGCGTTCTTTATCGTTCTCATTTCACAATTAATTTGACCCATCTCTCCATATTGTTATTTTTTGATAAGTCGTCTACACTAATAAAAATAGCAATCGGTAATTTAAATATACTATTTTACTGATACCTGAACGAGGAGGGTGACAAAATAATTATGAAAACCTACATAGAAACATCATCTATCCTGCTTGAGGGGGTTGACGAGATGATCCGGGAGGGGTATTTCAACAATCGGTCTGAGGCGGTTAATACGGCTCTCAAGGAGATGCTAGACCGGTACAAGCTCGGAAAACTGCGAATGAAAGAAAAAAAGCTCATGGGCGGGAAAAAAGAAGAGGCGGAGAGATAAAAATTTGGTGCAAACTGACCGAAACTTAAGTTGAAATGACTTATGAGTAGATAGATGGTATATATGAAAACAAGATTACTGATTATTGCGCTTATTATTCTCAGCGGAGGAATAATTGCCATCGAAGGATTTGCCGAGATGTTTCTATCCGATATGAATCGCGATGGAAAAACTGATGGCTGGACATACGTGGAGAACGGCTTTGTTGAAAAACAGGAGATCGATCTGAATTTCGATGGGAGTATTGATACAGTTTATCTTTATGAGGGTAATGGAAAAGTTCGTGAGGAGATCCTCGATACCAATTATGACGGAAAGATGGACAACTGGAGACAGTATCGTGATGGCGAGCTCGTCGAAGATCAGCTAGACAGCAACTATGATGGATCTGTGGACTTATGGTTCTACGTTAACCATGGTCAGATCTATAAGTTGGAGAAGGACACAACCGGTGATGGGGAACCCGATTCCGTGACCGAGTTCTAACCTACCCGTAAATTCTTGACCGGGGACTCAATTAATTCTATATTAGAATGCGTTTTTGGCTGGCGTAGCTCAATGGCAGAGCAGCTGATTTGTAATCAGCAGGTTGCGGGTTCGAATCCCATCGCCAGCTCTTAGGGGGGAGGTTCCCTCCCCAAATTCCCTATTTTATTTTATTTAATAAATTAGTTAATTTTTATTCCTCTTGCCTATTTTTATAATAAAAGCTATTATGGTAGTGTGACCAAATATGTGACCAAAGTATTATCCAAAACTGGAGGACATGATGGCACACAAACCCTTTCATCTTATTAAACGACAAACTAAGAAAGGGTTTATTTATTACGTTAAATTTTATGATGAATATGGAAATAGGCTTAGCGCACGCTCCTCAGGTCAAACAACGAAAAGCGCTGCTGAAACATGGGCGCATTCACACCTTAAAAATGGGCTTATAAAATCAGAGAAAAATATTATTTTCGGACAGTATGCCAGGGATTGG
>CAYFYU010000072.1:13677-15894 GCA_964347455.1 uncultured Spirochaetota bacterium
ATCAGCAGGAAGAAACAACCTCAGGGATGTTAACAAGTTCTCTTGGAAACAATTATCAAAAAGATATGTCGACGAAATGCATGCTCTGTTACAAAATCACATTGTGCCATACTTCAAAAATATTAAACTTTCGAAAATCAACCGACGGTTGGTGAATGACTGGGTAATTAAGATGAGCGAGAAAGAAGGGCGTGCTGGAAAGCTCAGCCCTATAACGATAAACAAAGCTATAACATGCTTTCATATCATGCTTGATCGAGCCGTTAAAGATGAATATATACACAAAAATCCCATAACAAAAGATGACCGTATTGACGAGACATTCCAGGAACGCGGGGCATTTACTCTCGATGAAATAAAACAATTATTTAGTGACGATAGTTTAGAGTTGGTGTGGAATAATAATTTAAAATATTTTACGGCTAATATTCTTTCTTTGACAACAGGAATGAGACAGGGTGAGGTTTTGGGTTTGCAAGTACAGGCTGTTTATGATACATACATCACTGTTATGAAAAGTTGGTCCAAGAACTATGGTCTTGTTGATCCAAAGTGGCAAGGGAAGCGGTTTATAACGATGCCAAAGAGAACATCCAATTATCTGCATGAGTTAATAAATCAATCTCCATATCAAAATGAAACAGATCTTGTATTTTATGGTATGTGTAGAGATCACCCAATAAACGACAAAACATTATTGCGGTCAATGTACAGTGCAATTGAGAAAGTCGGGATAGATGATAGAGCACGAAGAGAAAGAAGGCTTACATACCATTCATGGCGGCATACATTTAATACAGTTATGAGAGGCAAAATCCCTGATGTTAAGCTTAGAAAATTAACAGGTCACAAAACTGAAGCAATGACAGATCGCTATACACACTTCAGCGTTTCTGATTTTCAGGATGTTTTGATTGTTCAGGAAGAATTCTTTTAATCTGATTTAAATCTTTAAAATCAATGATTTGGTTCGTTCTTTATTATATATATTCGTCGTAGAAAGCTCTAAGTTGAGCCCCAAGGTTTTTTATTGCTTCATCTATCCCCTTCAAGATTTTTTCTACCTCTTCTTCCGTTGATCCCATTGGAACTCCATCTACATCAATAACTGTAGCGGTGATGTTCTGCTCTGCCCAATTCTTAAGACCATTATAAATTATTTCCAATATAAGATGATTCATGGAAACATCTGTGTAATACGAACAGGCCTTTAAAACTCTGTGAAGTTTGGATGGTATTCTGATTGTAACTTTTTTGTCATTTATATCTTTTAATTTACTCATGTAAAAATGATACCAGCTTGCTGGCATAAGGTCAATAATTTTCTTTCCTTTTAAAAAATAAATTTGTATATTTAAAGTAATTAAATGCTGGCATGCTGGCATATTTTATATGGAGGAAAGGTATGCAAAAACTGCTTAATATTTATCAGACTTCAGATTTATTAGGTCTCAAAGTCAAGACTCTCTACACCTATGTGTGTAAAAGGAAAATTCCGTTTGTAAAATTGGGGTCGCGAGTTCTTTTTGATCCTATAAAGTTGGAGGATTGGATAAAAAATAATTCAGTTGATTCTATTACGACCATTGGCTGAATCTGATATCTCATAAAATTAATCCTGAGTGATTAATAGCTTTTATCATTAGTTTCCAATTAAGAGGTAGAGAAAATGGGAATAGTCGAGGATACGCTGTCAACAGGGTATATTCCTGAAGAAAGTATTTCTTCAGGCATTGTTGATCAGTACAGAGATGAATTAAAGGAAGTTGTTTCTGTTTGGGTCGATAAAACAATTTTCACAACAGTTGAGACTTATAAAAGGTTGCTCAATGCGAAGAACCCAGGTGATGCAATTGCTCTCTATAATCATCTGTTGTATACCGCTCGTTTGCAAAAAACTAATTCTGTATGGGCTAACGATCAATATATAGGGAATGGACTTGGCTGGGGTAGAGACCGTGTTAAAAAAGCCAAAAAAGAGCTGAAGGCACTCCATTTAATCGATTACAAACAGGGTAAGACCATTGGCGGAAAATTTGATAAGGTTTACATAGTTATTAAGTTCATCCCCAGCAAGCTGGGATTAACCGCTGTACTAGATGACCAGCTTGCGGTGGACCGCACCACCGGTGAACCGACAACTAAATGCTTAAAGAATACAACTAAATGCTTAAAGAACGAAACGAATAGAGTAAAAAAAGATTCCTCCGTCGTTAT
>CAYFYU010000072.1:15904-21200 GCA_964347455.1 uncultured Spirochaetota bacterium
AAGGGATGTCCAGTGCGCAAAACTCTATGGTGCAGTTTGCATCGCTGTTTCAACCGGACCTTATTCTATGGAAAAGCTTAAAAAAACTGGTGCGAATATAGTAATAAAAGATTCCTCCGTCGTCATTAATGAAATAAAAAATATAGGGGTTAATCTTAACATCTCACTTAATGATATTGCAATATGGTTACAGAGATATGATCCTGATTATATTCTCGAAAAATTGAGAATGGCTAAAAGTAATAACTCCATTACTAATCCGACAAAGTGGGTTCAATCTGCTCTCGATAAAAATTATACAAAATCAGAAGCTGCTGATTCATTGGCAAATCCCAGTTGCAGTGGCGTCCCAGATGTAGCTAAAACCCGTAAATATCTACAGCAGCAAAATGCAATTAGAAATGAAGTTCAGCAGCAATCCACAGTTATAATAGATGACGGATTAAATGGCTTAAAAAAAGTGGGATTATAAGAGGTTTATATGGATAGAATATTGAGATTTGAGATAAATAAGCATTTGAAAAAGATATCCAATGTACCCGGTACACGCTTTTTCGTGTACCTCTCTATGACCAAAACATAACAAAGGAGGACGACATGAGTAAGCTTAAACCCATGCTATCAAAATCTTGGGTTGACATCGTAAATGCAGGTATTGATATCAAAAGCCAAAACACAAAGCAGGCATACAAGCAGGATTTACATCAGTTTGTGGAAACTAGTGGAGTTGATTTATTATCAGCAACGGAGAGTGACTTTCTTAGGTATTTTAAGAATCTAGAAGACAGGAAATATCGGTATTCCACCATTGCCCGCAAAATCACGGCTCTTTCCAAGTTTTTAGACTATCTAGTCATTGCAAGGAAGTTGGACTACAACCCTATCAACAATATTAGGAAAGCATCCAGATTGTATAGAAATATGGATAAACGAGTGAATGTTGATATAGGCATGAAAGATGTGAGCAAAGTTATAAGGTTTAGCAAAGCACAGACAGCTTTGATTGTCCAATTTCTTACAAATACGGGTGTAAGAGTATCTGAGCTTATTAAAATTCGAAACGATGACGTGAAGATAAACGATGAGTATGCAGAAATAAGGATAAGAGGAAAAGGGAAAAAAGAGCGAAGTATTTACATCAGTAAGGAGTTGTATAATAAGATCAAAATGATATTCAATAGAGAGAGTGATCTACTATTTCATTCGGCAGCTGGAAAACAATTAATTCGACAAAATCTATATAAGCAGGTTCATAATGCTTTTAAGAAATTAACTGGAAAGGAAGTACATCCGCATACGCTTCGACATCTTTGCGCAACACATCGTTATGTAGAAAATGGTGAGGATATCAAAGCCATATCTTCTTATTTGGGTCATTCATCAAGTGCAATTACATTAGACATGTATGTCGATAGTAAGATTACGCCCGAAAGAGCCATGATTATCTGACTTCATAACCAGACTTATGAAGTACTATATAACACACCTTTGAAGTATTATACATAAAGGAATAATAATCCCTCATATCTCTTCTACGGCCTCATTCTCGACACATTTGTCCCTAAATGGTGGATACGATTAATTTCGTGTTTTCCCGCCCCATTTATCACTAGGGCTCGAGGGGGGGGGGATGACCCCTTTGCATAGGCGTATCCCACTCACTCAAACTTGAGATACACGTTACGACCAAAATATCTAAATATGTTAGATTCACTATGACCAAAGCCTTACCATAGCCATCGGCGAACGACGTACCCAACGCGCTCAATGCTGAGATGGGGATTTTGCCCAAAGTTGTGTTCCCTTCACCAGCCAACTGTGCCAATTTAATACGTATTGACTAGTAAAGTAATGTGGTTCATAAGAGTCAATAGGGATTTTAGAAAATAATAGGCGTCAAACTAGATTGTGATTTGTACCTTAATATTCATACCGTTTTTAAACATATGTGTCGAGACTTCACATATTTAAAATGATACCATTTACTATACCGAGAAAATCAAAGGGGATGAAAGTGAAGTCCAGTCATTGACTGATTCGACTTGATCAATTATTTCCGGGAGAATTCCATAATCACTGAACTATTCAAGTCATAGGCTTCCAAAACTGAAACTCCCCTGTCTTCAAATGAACCGTGAAGATAGTAATTATCCCGAAGTTCGCTCTTTCTCAATACACGAAGACCCAATACGTCGAATATGGGCTGAACATGCTCTTCGTTGATTTCAGCAACCTTAAAGGCGATTTTGCCATCCTTATCAGGCTCTAGTGTTGAATCTCCGCTCAGTAAAAGTATAGGTGCCTTTCCCCTTTCTTCAAGGTAAACTTCAAATTTATTTTCCTTAAGCTCCTTTAGCGTTAATGTATATTTACGAAAGTCCTTGGGCACACTGACAGATTTACCACTCATTTTAACCTCAGCATCCTTGATTGCTGTGGCCCACTCTGATGGTTTGAACTCAACTTCAGGTTCGACCGCTTTCGCAATCTCTTTCTCAACTTCCTTCTTCTCTTCAGGTTTCTCCACGACAACCTCTCCGGTGCCAGCGCAACTCCAAAGAAATGTTAATATAACCATCGAACTTAGCACTATAAAAACGAGACTTTTAAAATTCATATTGTCCTCCTAAAAATAAAATTTTAACAAATCAATGACTTCAATCATTGATAGATGCAATAATAATTCATGGTCTGTAAAAACTTAGGTGTACTCCACCAAATGACTCGAGAAAAAAAATATATCTACTTTCATCCCCCCATTAACTTTTTCTAACTGTCATTCACATTATCCTAAAAACAATATTATGTCAATGACCTGCCATTTTCAGCTGGTCTAAATATTAGGTAAGGATCAGAGGTTGTATCTGATTGATAATGTAATTTTTAGCTCAAAGAATAATGTAAAATATTCCACTTTTATCCCATATCAGCACTACCTTTGGTTAGCGCATCGTTGGAATCTGAAAAAGCCCCGCCAAGAACACTTCTTGAAAAAAATCAGAATAATGAGAAGATAGTATATAATAGCAAGAAAGTAATTGCCCACATCGATTCGTTCTTTGTTATCATTCACTTCTCGTTGACCTTGTTGGTAGTTATGATTTAGTATCATGCTGTTGTTTTTCTTCTTTCTTTCCGCATCGATCTTACCAGCAAATGCCACTTTAACCACCTACAAAGTTACTGAAAGGAACTGAGTGTGGATTCGCGAAAAACCAGAATTAGTAAACCTTTACTTACTGTGGTATTTACCAATTTTTTCAATGGTTTGCAACTTTTGTCCTATTTGCAAATCATTAAAAAGACATAACTCTATCAATACAGAGAGTAAGCAGTTTATCACTTACATACATATCAACATAGGTTGCGACCCTTTGCATGCAAGTTATTAATGGGGTATTAGATTAATTCATTACATAAGAATGAATTATATATCCGAGGAACATGGCACAGTAATTGCCCTATAAAGTGTAGAAAGCATTATTGAGCATTTGATTCCATTTCACTCTATTCGGTGCTACGATCAAACCAAGGAGGGCATTTCTATGATCGAGAAGATTGGAGACGTATTATATGAATTAAAGGTAATCATTAAAGATTTGGGAATAGTAAACATTTACTAAGTGCGCAATTGATTTGGGTGATGTTTACATAATGTTGGTAACAAAATTAAATAAAAAAGTAGGAGGCAAGAAGATGAAAACCAGAACGTTGATTTCAATCTTAACTTTCATTTTGTTCGTGGTAATAGTCATAGGAGGATGTGCAACAACAAGTATCATAACAGAACCAACTAATGCAGAGAGTACACTTTTAGTCGGAAGAATCATATTGACGTGTACAGATTTTCCCAGAAATTGGCATGTAAATGGGGAACATTCAACTGGAATAACAGTAGCTATTAGGAATATGTCAACTAATAAAATTATTTCGGCTCGATCTAGAGGCTACGATGGAATGTTTTACATAATAAATCCGGATGTTGGTAAATATAAAATTGAACAGTTTACTTCAGAAACAGGTGGGGATTTGTATAGAGTAACCCTGATGTATGCACCTCCTGAGAATACGTTTTTTATTGTGAAAAAGAACACCGTTAATAACTTAGGTGATATTGAGTGGTATGAAAAAGCTGAAATAGAGGCATCCAAAGAACACTTAGGCACGAAATCTCAAACCAGATTATTTACAACGGAATCTCACAATTTTAAACGTAATTATGCCGAACTAAAATCGTGGTTCGCTGAAACATATCCTGATAGTGCCTGGAATGATATGAATTGGAACAGCTTAGAATTTACTTCGAAATAAAAACATGTCGGGTGCATGGTTAGCAATTCGTGGATATCGTATTTACAGTAACTATTTATAAGGATTATTATTCTGTAAAAATTTTTAGACTGAAATAAAATCAGACGTCTTTATTTTTCGGTGTGTAAGGTTCATAGGATTGTTTTAATTGAAGACACCTAGTTACTAACTGAATACTTTCTATCTGGATACAATATTTTAATGATTTCAAATTAAAAATACAAAGAAGGGAATCACATGAAGATCAAATTTATATTTTTAACATTAATAATAATTTTTGTTTTCAGTGGCTCTTCATTATTTGCTGTTGAATTTAAATATGGAGTAAAAGGAGGAGTTAATTTATCCAATTTTGTCGGTGAAGATGCCGAAATGGAAGGCGTAATTGAATCAAAAATAAAACTTGGATACACGACTGGATTATTTGGAACCTTGTTCTTGAAAGAGATGATAGCGATTCAACCGGAGGTCCTATTTACCTTGAAGGGGGAAAAAGCAGTAATATTTGGAGTTAAGGCAATGCATAATAATTTATACTACATAGATATTCCTCTTTTAATTAAAATTTATTTACCTGAACATTGGAGATATCCTGTGAAACCTAATCTATTTGTCGGACCGTATTTCGGGATAAATCTTTGGAACAGAGCTGTGGCAAAAGACGAGCTTGCGGATGACCTCAAAGCTATGGGTGAGGATACCGAGGTTGAATATGAAGACGTGAGAAAATTAGACTATGGTTTCGTTTTCGGCTTTGGTATGGATTTTCGAATGTTTTTGTTTGAAGGAAGATATTCATTAGGAATAGTAACAACAGATGTTTCAGTTTTGGAATTAGACCTAAAAAATCAATCGATAGCAATTATGCTTGGTATAATATTTTAGGTAAATTATCTTCGTAAGTTTCCGCCAGTAGCATGTCTTGACACATCCCGCATCAGCTCTGCATCTGGTTAGGCAACCTCGTTTAAGAGTACTTTGAGTG
>CAYFYU010000073.1:0-3801 GCA_964347455.1 uncultured Spirochaetota bacterium
AGCATCGAGATCGATGGTTTCGAGACCCACACCATGTTTGACAATGGTTTTCAATCGGTCCGCAGCATTGATTACCTCAGCGGTAAGCTCGTCTGTTCCGGTAATAATCGCATCCTTGCCGGGCAGCAGCTTCAGGAGTTCTTCTGCACGGTACGCTCTTCCCACAGTATTGGGATAAACCTCGCAGCCCGCATTCTCCAATTGTACCAGGTGCTCGGGAAATGCCTTTCCAAAAGAGCGCGAACCGATCAGAACGAGCCATTTCGGCTTTGAATTCTTACTCATCCTATAGAATCCCGAATATCCTGTAATTCCCGTGCCATGTCAGGTACACGGTAGAGTCCGCCACCAAGCGCCAGAGATGTCGCCCCGGCCTGCACAAGCTGTGCAACGTGCTCCCGTTTAATGCCTCCGGCCACCTGAATGTCCAGGGTCCTGTTGGCCCTCGCCGCCGTATCTCTCACAGTGCTCACCCGTGGCAAAACTAAAGGGTTGAAGGATGCCCCCAGATTGCCTTCGCCGGTTGCCCTTGAGAGAAGGAGCACCGTATCCACCAGGGAAATCAACGGCTTGAGCTCGTCTAGTGGTGTGCCAAGGGAGAATGCCAACCCAACACCCACCTCCTGCTCTCGGATCTTACAGATAGTTTCGTAAGCCATTGCCATGCTTTCGATGTGACAGATGATCACGTCCGCACCGGCCTGTACCAGAGCAGGAAAAAATCGTGCCGGGTCCAATGCCCCCAGGTGTATTTCGAAGGGCAATGTGCATAGGGGACGCAATGCGGCAATCGTCCTCGGCGGAAAACCGAGATCGGACACAAAGTGGCCATCGTACACATCCAGATGGACGAAATCAAGCCCGGCTTTTTCCAGCCGCTTAACCTCATCAGCCAGACGTCCATGGTCTGCATTGTACAGAGCTGCTCCGAGGCGAAGCTTACTGGTGCTACTCATCCATTTTACTCCTCAGGCTCGATGGCAATTGCCCTAACCGGCGATGCATCCAGGTTGGCGATGGGAAGTGGCAGCGCTATCAAAAAAATTCTTTGCTTCTGCAGCTGCACCAGGTTGTTCAGACACTCGATAACAGGTATGCCAGCCCCCGTGATAATGCGGTGGTCCGGGTTATTATCCACGCCACGAACCTCGTATCCCGAGCTGTCCGTACCGAGGCATTTCATCCTCCGATCCTCCACCAGCCATCGTACCGCCTCCTCAGTGAGGTAGGGACGATCGTGTGACTGCGGTGTGCGGTACTGGGTACTTCGTCCAGTCATCGTGAGAACTCGATCACCAGTTTGGATATCTCCAGCAGCCTGTAAATCCTTCAGTGTAATCGCTTCGTTTACTTTCTTCTTCCTGAAGTCGAGCACAATTGCAGGGCCCATGAGCTGATCGATAGATACCGAAGAGGCATCGCCGCCGTCATTTAAGAAATGAAGCGGTGCCTCAACATGTGTGCCGACATGAGACCAGAGGTACATCGCACTCATTATATCACCTTCTGGACCGTAGCGTTCGACTTTCCGGGTAACCTCGAGGGTGTACTGCTCTTTTCCCGGATAGAGAAAATGGGTCAGATCAACAATTCTTCCCTTTGGAATACTCGTCGTGTTTTTCATGTACGTTCCTCTACAGTATCTTCAGAATCTTTTTTCTTCCCAGAGCACAGCAGGTTCAATACGGGTACCTTCTGCACAGGTGTTGACAACAATGCTGCTGCCGCCTGCAGTTCTTATTGCCCGGGCCACTGCGACTTCGGTCTCCTCTGTTACGAGGGCAATCATGACGCCCCCTCCACCACCACCGGAGATTTTAGCACCGAGTGCTCCTGCGCCGATTGAAGCTTCAATCAGGGTATCGAGCTCCGGGCAGGAGGTTCCTATTTTTTCCTGCAGCAGCTCGTGAATATTCATGAGCTGTCCAAGGGTTGTCAAGTCGCCTGTACGGAATGCAGGAATCGATTTCCGTACAAGGTATCCCATGTCCTGGAATATATGCATGCGGGCAGGGTGCTGTTCGAGCCAGACCCTGACCCGTGTGTTCAGCGATGCCGTTTCAGTCGCTACCTTCGAATCCCCGATAACAATTCGAGGAGCATTGCTAAAGTCGAGGGGTTTGGCGCCCTCAGAAACGGTGTAGTATATCAGCCCGCCAAAGGCGCAGGTGCTGCTGTCCAGGCTCGATGCAATTCCACCGTGTGCAATATAATCACCCTGCCATGATAGATCAGTGATTTCGCCCGGTGCGAGCTTTTGTCCCGCCACCTCGAGTACAGCGCGTATCATGGATGTCGAAGCAGCTGCTCCGGAGCCCATTCCGGACCCAATGGGGAGGGGGGAACGCCATTCAATATGGAGTCCGGGACAGGGGAAACGTTCCAAAAGATAGGCCAGAACGTAGCGAGTCGTCGAAAAAAAGTCGCCTGCCGTTTTACGGATATCGTCAAATCTGTTTTCCTTTCGCAGTGTATCTACTCTTTCTTTGAAAGACAAAAGCTGTTTCAGGTCCGTTACTTCTTTTTTTTCCTGGAACTGCAGGGAGTAGCGTTCGTCCTTGCGGATAGTGACACGACACAGCACCCTTGAATCCACTGCAGTTGCGATTGCAGGCTGCTGACGGTTAACTGCATACTCACCGAAGAGGATTATCTTTGCTGGCGACGATGTGACAATACGGTTCATTTTGATAGGGGCAGTAATCGTTTTGGATTTTGAACTAAAAGCGTATGTATCTGTTCTTGTTTCATACCGAGTATCTTCATCAGTGGAACATCGTTGCGCAGTAGGTGCTCGTAACCTCCACCACCGTAGGAGGTGAGGAGATACTTATAGCAGCGATCGCTTCCTATTGCAATCTGATCGATGTAACCCTCATCAATCAATTTCATAATGTCATGTATTCTCTGTTTGTCAGTGGGTGTGTTCTGATGAAGGCCAAAGTACGGCGTGAATATACCTTCCATCCCGAAGGTTTCATACTCCACACAACAGCCTTGATCCAACAGTTTGTGAATAATCTCAGTACTGAACTCCATACAATCCATGTGACTGACAACCACACGACCGAGATCGGCGCCTGCCTCCTTTAAAATCTTCACGTTCTCCAGTACCAGGTCCTCCTGGACAATAGGATGGCTGGGATGAACGTTTATCATGGCTCCTGTTTCCTGTTGAGCCACTGCAGCAGCTCTCAACGATTTTCTCTCTACCTCTTGTATTGGGGCGCTTGCGCCTATCTCACCAATAACACCCGCCCTGATCCCTGTTTCGCCTGCACCCTCGTTTATCTCCATTACCATTAACCTGGTCATTTCATCCACAGACATGGACAATACCTCCGGTGACTGCGAAGCTCCCAAATAGAAACCTGTACCCATAATAATGTTGAGACCTGTGGCCCGAGCAATACGGGCAAGCCCCGACGGGTCTCGAGCCATCCCGTAGTTACTCATCTCAACAATTGACCCGCCACCTGCGAGCTTGAAACGCATCGCTTCTTTAATGGCCAGATTCTCATCGGTCAGCTTCAGGTTGTCAAGATTGGAATTCGCGTTGTAACGAACAAAGTGGAGATTCTCAAGACTCAGTGGTTGGTGAGCTAATTCTCTTGCTGAAGCCTCCTCCGGTTCAGTGAAAAACACCGATAGATCCGCCAGAAGGTGCTCGTGCATTGAGGTGATTCCCAGAGAATCGGGATCTATGGAACCTAAAACTGTCTGCACCTTTCTGTTGCTTTTATTCTTATCCATGAAGGCAGCCTCTAATTATCATGTTGGTTTCAATATAAACACAAAGAA
>CAYFYU010000073.1:3811-14372 GCA_964347455.1 uncultured Spirochaetota bacterium
TCCTTATTGAGTAGTAGGTTTGCGTTTCTTAATATTTTGTAAGATCGATAACACAACCCCTTGCAGCAGAATCATAGGCTGCAAAAACCAGTTTAACTGTCTTCAAATTGTCGTCTCCCGTGGTTTCAGCGTTTCCCCTGCCTTGCAGAGCCTTCAGGAGATCCCTGTTGCATTCGACAATGCTCGCATGGATGAGGTCGTAAGCAGGATCAGCCCATGCATAATGAGGTGGTGGATAGCGCTCGCCACTGGTCCCATCCTCTGTGGTGACGTGAATCCAGTAGTCAGGGCCCAGCTCTACTGCACCCCTTTCCCCCTCGATTCTTATAAAAACCTCTGGAAACCGGTTTTGTTTTATGCGGCTTGCGTAGCTTATTTCACACAGTACAACGGTGTCACCCATCTTCATCATGAGCGATGCTACATCCTCACCCTTTATATCCTTATGGACACTCTCTGTCTGGCAGTAGAGACTGTCCGCTTCTCCAAACAGGAATCGTGCCACATCAAGAATGTGGCTTCCCATATCAGATATGATGAACTTCTCCAGTCTTTTCAGAAAAGGCTGATTATCAACTACTGGAAAACTGTTGCCATAGTATATGTGAGCACGGAAGGGTTTTCCAATTGTTTCGGACAAAAGAACATCTCTAAGTTGCCTGATTGGTCTTTGCCATCTCCAGTTTTCGTGTATGTAAAATTCCACTGCCGCGTTATGACAATGCACCACCATGTCCTGTGCTTCCTGCAGCGAAGTTGCCATAGGTTTTTGACAGATGACCGGTATTTGTTGAGACGCTGCACGTTTCACAAAATCGGCATGCGTTTCCACCGCTGTAATGATATCGATGAAATCGATGTGCTCGTTGGACAGAAGTTTCTCAGGATCATCATATACTGCTGGCACCCCGAACTCTTCGGCTAGCACGTCTGCCTTACTTTTAGTCCGATTGTAAAGGGCGACACATTCCACGCCCTCGAGTTCCTGCCATGCTGCCAGCTGAAATCGTGACCAGAAGCCGGTACCAAAAATCGCAAAGCGCACTTTTTCATCCTTCGCACAATAGACAGAAAGATATACTCAGGCTTTGAGCCCCTCAAGCCCTGAGCACCTCCCTGAGTGATTCTTCCAGTATTCCCAGTGCCAGATCTATCTCCTCTTTTTTTATGATGAGGGCCGGCTTGATTTTGAGAATACTCTGACCGGTGATCTGAAAGAAGAGACCCTTTGAAATACTCTGTTCTAGTATCTTGTCGGATACTGCTCTTGGCAGGGGCTCTTTGGTTTTTGGATCCCTTACAAGCTCCACACCGATGGCAAGGCCCACACCTCTGACATCACCAATTTCAGGGAATTCTTTCTGCATTTGGAAGAATTTGTCCTGAATGTACCGGCCCATTTTTACGGCATTGTCGAGCAGTTTGTCCCGTTTTATTATCTCGAGGGTTTTCAGGGAAGCTGCAAATCCAATGTGATTGTTTTGGTAGGTATGGAGATCCTCCATTAAATCCTCGAATGGTTTGAGTCGGTCGTGGATTACGATTCCTGCTATGGGAACTCCTGCCCCTATACCCTTGCCAAAGGACAATACGTCAGGCTCGACACCGAAGTAGTCTGCTGCAAACCATTTGCCCGTTCTGCTGAATGTTTGGATTTCGTCAAATATGAGAAGTGCACCGAACTCGTCGCATATTTCTCGTGCTCTCTTGAGGTATTCCTTCGGAAAGGGAAATTGCCCACCTGCAGATTGAATCGGTTCCAGAATAATGCCTGCAAGCGGTCCCACCACGCCGTTTATAACTGTTTCTCGCAAGAGTTCTGCGCATGCAACACCGCATGATTTTCGATTCAGCCCTATAGGGCATCTGTAGCAGTATGGATGAGGAGCCCGTACAAAGATATTGTTCAGGTTTGTTACATAGTCGAAAAGGATCAATGTGTTGCCATAGGGCGCCTGCGTTCTCGTGGATTCAAAGGTCGCTGCTCCAGCGGTAAATGTATCGCCGTGATAAGCTCCCCACATAGTCACAAAGTTTTTTGAACCATGGACATTTTTGAGGGCTATCTTCATCGCCGACTCGTTCGCAGGTCCGCCGCCGACTGTAAAGGATACACGATTTAAATTCTTCGGTGCAATGGAGGCAATACTGTGGACCAGACTGTAACGCAAGTCTGTCTGCATGTGCGGGTGTACCGTTGTGTAGTTCTTTGCTGTCTCATATATTACTTCGGCAATCTCCTCGTGCCCCAGTCCCAGGTAGCAGGCAAACATTTGGGTAGTGAAGTCGAGGTACTTTTTGCCATGGATATCCTCAAACCACACGCCCTTTCCACCCTTCATATATATGGGATTATCCGTCACATGATAGGGCATAAGATGTTTTTGATAGGCTTTTCTCTGCTCCTGTGTCAGATTGGTTGCCTTTTTCAATAAAGGATCCATCTAATCCACCTCCATTGAATACAGTATACATGGATTTCGTACCACAGCACGGTAAACGTGACGTCTTTTTATGTCTGCTGCGATATTTCTATTCAGTTCACCAAAGGAAATTTAAACCTGATCATGACGCGCAGCCCAGGGAACGATCTCTTTTACCACTGTCCGTTCGCTCTGCTTGAGTAAGAAGAGAATACACCCCACGATGTCTTCGGGGAGCATCCACAGGCTTGGATCAACAGGAAGATTGATTGAGCGAAGCATTTCCGTATCGGTCATACCCGGGTAAATTACGCTGACTTTGACCCCATGTTCCTTTCCAACTTCGTACATGGCATCGGACAATCCCTTAACACCGAGCTTTGAAATCCCATAGGCTGTTGCTCTTGGTGGAACAAAAATACCCGCTGTTGATGAAAAATTGATGATATAGCCTTGGCCTCTCTCAATCATAATCCTTAGTGCAGCCTGGCTTAAAAAGAACATTGCCTTCAAATTGATATCCATATTTTGGTCCCACTCTTCTTCGGTTACTTCAAGAAAAGGGGAGGCAAAATGTACCCCTGCATTGTTGATGAGAATCTCCAATGATTTGTATTTTTTCATAGTCCTGTTGATAATCCTATCAATATCCTCTTTTTTTGATATATCCGCTACGATATAGATTGCTTCTCCCCCTTTTTCTTTAATGGTTTTTTCTACTTTTTCAAGTTCTTTTTCAGTTCGAGAAACTAACACTACGTTACACCCCTCTTTAGCGAGCGCAATTGCGGTATCCCTACCAATCCCTCTTCCCGAACCTGTTACAATTGCCGTTTTGCCCTTTAGTTCCATAACCCCCTCCATTTTTCACAATTTAGAAATGTACAACCTATTTATGATATTTCTTTTTTAATTGCCTGTTTAACAAGTTGATTTAGTGAAATACCAAGGGATTGTGATTTTTCAATTGCTTTGCGGTGCAACTCAGGAGGTATACGAACATTGAAGCTACCCTTATATGATTTGAAGGCTGGTTTGTTTAATTCTTTACAAAGTTCAATATAATCATTTACCGCTTGTTTAAAAGCATTTTGAATCTCATCTACGGTTCGTCCTTCAAAAGTCACTAAATCATTGATCCCCTCGATTTTCCCAAAAAAAACACCATCATCAGAACTGAAATGCACAGATCCAATGAAATCTTTATATGTTAAGACATCTTTCATCGAATTGCTCCTATGTTTTTAATTCCTCTTCCAAATAATCTAATTGATACCTTTTAAGCACATTCTTTGGATGTGGTTTGTGTAAACGGATTAAATGTTTTGTTTCTTGATTATAGAACGCAACTCTTGATCCTGATGTTCTACCTGTGCTCACCATTGAATAACCAAATCCCTGTAAAAGGCTTTTAATTTCCTGATAAGTAAAATCCTTTGGTTTAGTAAGAATTCGTTTTAAGAGCTTTTCTTGTTTGCTCATCAAATGAGTATAATATGGATTAATTTCAAATGCAACTATTTAATAGTTGCTAAATATCGGTTATATTAGTTATAAAAGTCTCCAGAGAATTGTGCTGAATCCGACAAACATCCGTTAAATGTTATTTTTATGCGAGGACTTTTTAACAATCAATAATATTATTTACAATCACTTTTTCAACTTCTGAGTAACTATAAAAATGAAATAAGGTGCTCTCATAGTGCGGAGAGCTGTTTGTAACTGTCCTTTACCACAGGATAGAGCGTCCGGTAAAACCTGAAGTATTTTTCATATAGTGCTTTTTCTTTGTCATCCGGTACCGTGCGGTCATAGGTACGGACGAATTTGTTGCATGCCTCCTTCACCGTTTTGAATACACCGGCGCTGACGCTGCCGAGAATTGCCGCCCCGTATGCTGCACCTCCCAGATCGGCATTGGTCGACACAATAGGCTCACCACTCACATTGACCTGTATCTTTTTCCAGAGCTCCGACTTGGCCCCCCCTCCGGTAGCCCTTATTTCGTGTATCTCTGTTCCCAATTCACGTATCACCTCGAGACAGTCCCTGAAGCTGTACGCCACTCCCTCGAGTATGGCCCTGATGAAATGAGCCCTGGTGTGCCCCGGGTGAATACCGAAGAACACGCCCTTTGCGTCAGGATCCGTATGTGGATGCCGTTCGCCTGCAAGGTAGGGGAGAAAGATGAGCTTGTCGCTTCCCGGCTCGACGGCACCTGCCTTTTCCATGAGTATTTCGTACACATTTTTCCCCTCCTGTTCTGCTTGTTTTCGCTCCCATTCTGAGAAGCTCCCCTCGAACCAGTGGAGCGAACCTGCAGCTGAGTTGATGCACGAAAGCACACACCACTGTCCCGGTACGGCATGGCAGAAAGTGTTGAACCTGCCGTTGGGTTCGATTCGTGCCTCATTGGTTGCCGCATAGATTACCCCTGAGGTACCGATGGAGTAGGTGACGATTCCCTCCTCGACGATTCCGTTTCCAACAGCCGCCGCAGCCTGATCTCCTGCACCTCCAGCAACAGGTATACCTTTTTTGAGACCAGTCTGCTTTGAAGCCTCCTGAGATAAATTCCCTGAAACATCCTGTGATTCCACCACTTCCGGTAATATGGAGCCGTTGACGCCGAGCATGTCCAGCATCTCATCCGACCATTTTCTCCCGTTAATATCCAGGAAAATCGTTCCCGATGCATCGGAAACGTCGGTCACAAACTCGCCGGTCAGTTTCAGCCGGACATAATCCTTTGGAAGCATCATTTTATAGACTTTTTTATAGAGCTCAGGCTCATGCTCCTTTACCCAGAACAGTTTGCAGGCGGTAAAGTAGGGCGCACCTGGTGTGGCAGCAATCTGGAGTAACTTTTCACGGCTCACCTTTTTAACAATATATTCAGCCTGTTTTGCAGTACGCTGATCATTCCAGAGAATGGAAGGTCTCAGCACCTTGAGGTCCTTATCGATGATCACCAGTCCGTGATATTGACCCGTCAATCCAATACCGATGATCTCTGATGCATCGATTTCCGTAGCCTTGAGTACCTTCCGTATACTTTTGACCGCCCCGTTCCACCAATCATCGGGATTCTGCTCGAACCAGTTTGTCTTGGGAGAGTATAACCTGTACGTTTCAGTGTCCTCTCCTATAAACTCACCTTCGGTTGTGACCAGTACTGTTTTGACCCCCGTTGTGCCCACATCGATACCCAGTAGATACATAACACTGCTCCTCATTGATAGTGTGAGAAAGGAAAATGTAACGAGCTTTCCGATGGAACATCGTGCATTATAGCACGGATAAAGATTATTTTACAAGAAATGGATAATAATACATATTTCGTACTTTATAACAAATATTTTATAAATTACATAATAAATAAAGGAGAATTATTGATAATCAGTAAAAAATGAGTTCTATAAGGCTTGACATAGCCATATCAAAAAGTATAATGTAGTATAGAGAGAGGGGAAGTTTCCGATCATGACCATGTCCTACAAAGATACCGTTTTTGGCAAGTCCTTAACCGATGTTGATCCCCAGATTGCCGATATAATCAGATACGAACAGACGCGACAGGCCGGCAAAATCATACTCATTCCCTCCGAGAGCATCTGCCCCGCCCCGGTGCTCGAGGCGCTCGGATCTGCGTTCAGCAACATCTATGCAGAGGGGTATATACCGAGTATGATGGATGGTGAGGAGGAAAACATCCTCGCCAATATGGATTTTCAGCTGCCCCGCTATCGGCGCTACTCTGACCGGAGGTTCTACAAGGGCTGTGAGTATGCAAACTTTGTTGAAGCAATAGCCAGCCGACGGGCCGCAGCACTCTTTGCCACCAGGCGAAATCCTCCGGAAAACATCTTTGTCAATGTACAGTCCCTCTCAGGCTCTATTGCGAACAATGTTGTGTACGACACCTTTGTCAAGCCGGGCGAAACCGTAATGGGCATGTCCCTCATGCATGGTGGGCACCTCACCCACGGAAGCGAGTTCAACCGTTCGGGGAAAAACTATCGCATCGTCTCCTACGAGGTAAGCGCCAAAACGGGCAGGCTCGATTACGATGAAATTGCAGCGCTCGTGCAGGAGCACCATCCGAGGATGATCATCGCCGGATATACCTCATATCCCTGGGCACCGGACTGGAAGAGGTTCAAAAAAATTGCCGACAGTGTGGGAGCGGTTCTGCTCGCCGACATATCCCATCCCGCCGGCCTCATCGCAGCGGGAGTTTTTCCCAGTCCCATCGACTACGCCGACGTGACGGTCACCACCACCCACAAGACCCTCTTCGGCCCGCGGGGGGCTATCATCATGACCACCAGCAGGGAGTATGCCCAGCTCATCGATCAGGCAGTATTCCCGGGAGAGCAGGGAGGACCACATGTAAACAAGTTCGCCGCCATGGCTGTTGCGTTCAAGATTGCCATGAGCGATGGGTTCAAACAGGTTCAGCGAAATATCGTACAGAACGCGAAGTATCTCGGAGAGGTGCTGCAGAAGAGGGGCCTGGGGCTTGCCTATGGAGGAACCGACTCGCACCTGTTGCTCATCGATCTCAACTCAGTCGAAACCAAATATGGATTTCCCCTGAAGGGCGAAACTGCGGTGCGTGTTTTAGACCTCTGCGGCATTGTGGCCAACAAGAACACCATACCAGGGGATCTTGTTACCGCTGAGGCGAGCGGTGTCCGTATGGGTACTCCCTGGATAACACAGCGTGGAATAACGAGGGAAGGTATCGATGAGCTTGGAGACATAATAGCAACGGTGCTGAAGAGTATCAATCCCTTCAGTTATATCGGTCTTACGGGCACGCTCCCGCGAGGCAAGATTGAGCTTGAAATACTGGAAAAGGCAAGAAAGCGTGTCAAAGAGCTTGCCGGAACGCTTGTTTCAGAGCACAGGGAGTTGGGATTGGGCTATCCCCACGACAGCATCATTTACTCTGCGTCCGGTAATACCGGCGACGATACGTCTTCCATACTGCCTGAGGACAGCAAGCCAGGAGATTTGGTCTACGGTGTAATCGAAGTGAAGGGAACGCGGGCTTTCTTATTCTTAGAGGGGGTGAGTACAGGGAAAATTACCACCATGAAACCCGGGGAAAGCTGTAAAACCCTCCTCTTCGGAGGAAACGGAAAATTGATCGCCCCTGCAGTTATACACAGGTTGAAACCCGACCGGTTTCTCGTTATCAGCGAAAGAGGTGACCTCGATCGACTCCTTCTGTGGTTCAGGGGCCTTTCTGACGGCTACGTTGCCTTTGATTCAGAGGATATATTTCGAAAGATCGATGGCCCTGTTACTGTACGCGGACTGGGTGACATGACCCATGATGAAAGAGTGGATATAGGGAAAAGTTTGCAGGAGCTTTCCTCCGAAGGGCTGGAGATACCCCCATTTGCTAGGAACAGTGATGTACAGTCGCTCTTCAAAGACAGTCCGGAGCTGTTCGATCTGTCCAAAACATACTTTATTGCCCAGAAGCTCATTGATCACAGGAATATACAGGTAAAGAAAAGGGTCTTTTCACCGGACAACCCTGCGAATACAGAGAACCCAAAGTCTCAGGGTCTAACCAGTATAGGCACGAAGGGCGAACCCGGCACCTCAAACAAAACTGGTATTGCGAATCAAAAGAGTTTAAAGCAGAGCTGTCTTTTTGAGGAGCATCGAAAGCTCAATGCACAGATGGTGGAATTTGCAGGGTGGCATATGCCCGTCAGATACGAGAGCATCATCGAAGAGCACCGTGCAGTACGGGAAAAGGTTGGGCTCTTCGATATATCACATATGGGTATACTCAGTGTGACGGGGCGCTATGCCACGCAGTTTCTCGATACCGTGAGCTCGAACTATGTGCCATGGATAAATGCCGGTGAGTCGCAGTACGGCTACCTGCTCGACCCACGTGGAAATGTGATAGACGACATCATGATCTACAAGCGCAGTGATGAAGATTACATCGTGGTGGTCAACGCGGTGAACAACGATGTCGATGTTGCCTGGCTGCAGGCGGTCAATTCAAGAGAATTTATAATTGACCAGGATGCGCCATTCAGGGAGATCCTCGCCGAGGTAACCATTCAGGATCTGAAGGGAGAGGGACTGCCGAATAGTGAAGCCCTCGTGGACGTTGCACTCCAGGGACCCGAGTCGCTCGAGGTCCTCCGAAAGCTCCTCTCCTCAGATGGTGAGCGGAGCAGGCTAGACCGTCTTGAGAAGACGAAATTTATGGAGACCGCCCTTGGTGGTATCGATGTCATCGTATCCAGAACAGGCTACACGGGCGAAGAGTTTGGCTACGAGCTGTTCGTCAGTCCCGGGAAAGCTCCCCGCCTGTGGAATCTCCTTCTGCATGAAGGGAAAAATTTTGGCATAAAACCAATCGGCCTTGGAGCCCGGGATTCCCTGAGAACCGAGGTGGGACTGCCCCTGCATGGGCATGAGCTTGCCGGCCTGCACAACATCTCTCCCATTGAGGCCGGATTTGGGCCATACGTGAAATTTCACAAAGCTTTTTTCATAGGACGAGATGCACTGCTGAAAGGGATGCAGGATATGGGGATGGCAGTGGCACGTTTTCGTATGACCTCCAGGGGTGTTCGCATCGCAAAACCGGGCGATATTGTACTGAGCAGCCGCACGCAGCGAGTAATCGGGAATGTGACCAGTTGCGCCGTAGATGCAGAGGGAGTTCAGGTTGGTATGGCCTATGTGAACGCACAGTTTGCCAGGGAAGATGTAAGGATAGGAATAATACCTGCTCAAGGAAGGGAGGCTTCAGGCTCCAGAGGAGAACTTGCGATTGGTGATCGGTTTCCATTACCAGCAGAGGCGGTTGTCCTGAGTCGATTTCCAGAACCTGAGGAAAGTGAGGCTTGATATTTATTTTAATAGTTTTTTCGTCTCTGAAGCGTTAGTAGCGAGTCCTGTAAGTACGGCTATAAGACATGCGGTGATATTAGTTTCTGATACTGGATATCTGATAACGGGGGATACGTTATGGCAACGCTAAGACCTTTCATTGCACTGCGGCCCGTTCCGGAAAAGGCAAAGGAAGTGGCAAGCGTTCCATACGATGTGGTAACAACTGACGAGGCTCGAGAACTGGCCAGGGGTAATCCCCTCAGCTTTCTCCATGTAATACGAGCCGAGATAGACCTTCCTCAGGGTACCGATCTGTACGCAGATACGGTTTATAAGAAGGCCAAAGAGAATTTTACCATGATGCAGGCTGATGGGGTACTCTTCAAGGAAGAGGAACCCTCGTTGTATATTTACAGGCTCCGCGAGGGTACCCATGAACAGGTGGGATTGGCATGCTGCTGTTCGGTTGAGGAGTATGAAAACGATACGATTCGTAAACACGAGCACACCCGCAAGGAAAAGGAGGACGACCGTCTCCGGCATATGCTTACGCTGTCGGCTCACCCAGGTCCTGTCTTGATGACCTATCGGGGGAGGGAAGAGATCGATGATCTCATAAAAAGCGAGATTGCTAACAGGGTCCTCTACGACTTCGTCGCACCAGACGGCATACAGCATACCCTGTGGCGTATCAGCCGAAGGGATGAGCTCGTAAGCGCCTTCAGACAGGTTCCCCTGTTGTATATAGCAGACGGACATCATCGCGCGGCAGGTGCGGGCAGGGTGAAGGAGGAGATGCTGAAAAAAAACCCGAATGCAGGAAAGGACGAGGAGTTTCGCTTCTTTCTCGCCGTCCTTTTTCCATCGGATCAGCTCAGAATACAGCCCTACAACCGGTATGTCAGTGATCTGGGTGATCTCGGTGAAGATGCATTCCTCACTGAGGTAAAAAAACGTTTCAGAGTATCCAAGGCGGAGACACCTGAACCCAGGGAGAAGGGAACCTTCGGAATGTACCTCGGGAAAAGGTGGTACACTTTAGAGATGAAGGCAGAAGCTAGTTCAGGAACAGAGGACCCCGTTTCTGTGCTGGATCTGAGCCTCTTTTCAAACCACCTTCTCGAGCCCGTACTTGGGGTACGGGATCAGAAAAGGGATAAACGCGTCGATTTTATCGGGGGAGCAGAAAGCATCCGAAAGCTTGAAATACGGGTGCGGGAACAGGGCGGAGTTGCCTTCAGCTTTTATCCGGTGAGCGT
>CAYFYU010000073.1:14382-14776 GCA_964347455.1 uncultured Spirochaetota bacterium
GTGGATGAGCTTCTATCAGTTGCGGATGCAGGCAAGATCATGCCCCCGAAATCGACCTGGTTTGCGCCCAAGCTTCGATCAGGGCTTCTGGTGCACCAGTTTTGACCAGTTCATGCTGCGAGTGTTTTGCAGTTGATAAAGGAGGTGATTCAGATGACTTCAAAGGTTCTCATAGCAGATAAGTTTCCAGAAGAAAAAATTGACGAAATAGAAAAGCTTGGCTGCAATGTTGTCTACGATCACAGCCTGAAGGAGAATACACTGCTCGAGGCACTGAAGAAGGAGCAGCCCGATATTCTCATAGTGCGGTCAACGGTGGTAAATGGAGAGATGATTGAGGTAGACAACCGCATGAACCTGATTATCAGGGCCGGCTCGGGGTACAATACCATTG
>CAYFYU010000073.1:14786-17958 GCA_964347455.1 uncultured Spirochaetota bacterium
AGAGCTCGCCTTTGGCCTGATACTTGGCATTGACCGCCGCATTCCCGACAATGTCATGCAGCTGAAACAGGGCAGGTGGAACAAAAAGGAGTTTTCCAAAGCACGTGGAATCTATGGGAGAACCCTCGGCATCATTGGAGTTGGCCAGATTGGAAGGGAGATGATTATTCGAGCGAAAGCCTTTGGCATGCCCGTTATTGCATGGAGCAGATCACTTAACGAGGACAAGGCCGTGCAGCTCAATATCGGTTACTGCAAAACGCCAGCTGAGGTCGCCCGTGGAGCGGATATCGTAACCATCCATCTGGCGCTTACTGACGATACAAACAATTTAATAAACGAGGATTTTTTCAAGCAGATGAAACCCGGGGCTTATTTTATCAACACTTCGAGGGCAGAAATAGTCGATCAGGATGCTCTCATTCGGGCCGTAAAGGAAAAGGGCATTCGCGCAGGACTGGATGTGTTTACCGGTGAGCCGGCGGCCAAGGAAGGGGAGTTCAAGGATTCTATTGGGAGCCTTGAGAATCTCTATGGTACCCATCATATCGGAGCTTCAACCGATCAGGCGCAGATGGCCGTTGCAGATGAAACGGTGCGTATAATCAGGGAGTACGTCTACACCGGCCATGCCCCGAATTGTGTCAACCTGATTGAGCGAACACCAGCCCGGTGGATGCTGTCAGTGCATCACCGAAACCGCGTGGGTATTCTCGCCGGTGTGCTCGACATCATACGGGACGAGGATATAAATATAGAAATAATGGAGAATATCATATTTGAAGGGGACGAAGGAGCCTGCGCGCGCATTCAGCTCGACGGAAAGCTCTCGAATGATGGATTAGGCAATGTAAAGAACAGCAGTCGGGACATATTTTCAGTTACCCAGGTTGAGCTCGGTAAATAGAATAGGGAGGATTTCAATGAATTTTCCGAAGGAACTGCGTTATACAAACCAGCATGAGTGGTTTCGTGATGAGAGCGGCACAGGCATTGTAGGTATTACCGATTATGCCCAGCAGGCGCTTGGCGATGTCGTCTACGTTGAGATGCCTGAAATCGGAACGATATTTTCGAAGGGGGATGCCTTTGGTGTGGTCGAGTCGGTCAAGGCAGCTTCCGACATCTTTGCACCGGTAAGTGGAGAGATCATCGAGATCAATCAGGCCCTTGAGGAGCACCCGGAATACATAAACCAGTCGCCCTATGGGGACGGCTGGATCATCAAGCTCAAGGTTTCAGAACCCTCAGATATAAATGCACTGATGGACAGCCAGAAGTACCAGGAGTTCGTGAAGCTTGAGGAGGAAAACCACTGAAGAGTAATCGCCCAATAGGATAATTTCAATGAGTTATATACCCAATACCGAATCTGATATTGCCGAGATGATCCGAGAAATCGGTGTAAAATCTGCGGATGAGCTTTTCGCCCACATTCCCCACGTGCTGCGCATGAAGGGTGAGCTGGATCTACCCCAACCGTTGCCTGAAATGGAATTGATGAATCATTTGAGGGAAAAGAGCAGGCTCAACAGGAATGTGCAGGAGACCGTGTCGTTTCTCGGTGGCGGGGTTTACCACCATTACATCCCTGCTGTAGTTGGGCATCTCGTCGGTCGATCGGAATTCTATACCTCCTACACCCCCTATCAGCCTGAATTAAGCCAGGGAACCCTCCAGGCAATCTTTGAGTACCAGACGCTCATGTGCATGCTTACCGGTATGGACGTGTCGAACGCCTCTCTCTATGACGGTGCAACTGCTGCAGCTGAGGCGGTTTTAATGTCGCTGCGATCGACAAAGAGGGATAGGGTTGTCGTATCCGGAACACTCAATCCCGATTATCGGGAGGTTATCCGTACCTATCTCAAAAGCAGTGATCGGGAGATAATCGAAATACCCTTTACTCAAAAAGGGATAACTGATGTCAAAGCACTTACGGAGATTATCGATGATACGGTTGCGTGCGTTGTCCTTCAGAGCCCCAACTTTTTCGGTGTCATCGAGGATCTTGGAGAGTATGAAAGGATCATTCACGAGGTGGGCGCACACCTCATTGCGACCTTTTCCGAGCCACTTGCCTTTGGTCTATTAAGACCACCCGGTGAGTGTGGTGCTGATATCGTGTGTGGTGAGGGGCAGAGTCTCGGCATTGCTCCGGGATTCGGCGGACCTTACCTAGGAATTCTCACCTGTAAAAAGGAGCTCCTGAGAAACATTCCCGGACGAATCGCGGGAAAAGCGAAGGACGTGGATGGGCGTACCGCCTACGTACTGACATTGACAGCCCGTGAGCAGCATATCAGACGGGAGAAGGCAACATCGAACATCTGTACAAATCAGGGGCTTTGCGCCCTCACTGCAACGGTGTATCTCGCATCCCTCGGTAAAACCGGATTTCGTAAGGTAGCACTTCTCAACCACTCACGCGCTGAGTATGCCCGTAAAAAACTCTCTGCAGTCAATGGTGTCAGAATAAAATTCGAATCGCCCACTTTTAATGAGTTCGTGATTGAAACCGCAAAGGACCCAGAAATAATAGTGGAAAGGTCGCTTAGGGACAGTATCGTGCCCGGTATTCCGCTGAAAAAGTATCATCCCGAGCTCGCGAACTGTCTGCTCGTTACCGTCACAGAGATGAATTCACAAAATGATGTCGACAAGTTATGCAGTGTACTGGAGAACATATGAAAGACAAACTTGGAATAACAACATTGGGAATTGATGAGCCGCTCCTCTTCGAAATCGGTTCAAGTGGTCGAACTGCAGTTCCCTTTCCTGATGAAAATAGTAATGAGCCGGACTTAAATAAATCACTCCCACCCGGCCTGGTTCGTGGTGAAATCCAAGGGTTTCCAGAGATAAGCCAGCCCGAGCTGGTACGTTACCCGGTTTCGCATTTGCACATCCCCATCAGCCTGAAGAGCTCTCTCAGGGTGCGCTCTCATTGCTGTACGAGCTCGAACAGTATCTTGCTGAGATTACAGGAATGGACCGTGTAACACTTCAACCTGCAGCAGGAGCACAGGGGGAGCTCACCGCGATGATGATGATACGGGCATACTTTGCTGATAGAAAAGAGAACCGCACCAAAGTCATCGTCCCCGATACGGCCCACGGCACCAATCCGGCTTCAGTGAGCATGTGCGGATTTACCTCAGTGCCAGTCAAA
>CAYFYU010000073.1:17968-18429 GCA_964347455.1 uncultured Spirochaetota bacterium
ACGGATTTTTAATGAAATTACTCAAAAAGCTAAAGAAGCCTACCCTAATATTGAACACTATTGGATCTTTGCGGATAGAAAAGAGAACCGAACCAAAGTCATCGTTCCTGATACAGCACACGGCACCAATCCAGCCTCTGTAAGCATGTGCGGATTTACATCAGTTCCGGTCAAATCGGGAAGGCAGGGTATAATCGAAGCAGAGGCAATAGATGAGCTCATGGATGAGGATGTTGCGGCAATCATGGTTACCAATCCCAACACGCTCGGTATATTCGAGGGCAATGTGAAAGGTATTGCTGATATTGTGCACCAGGGAGGGGGATTGGTCTACTTCGATGGCGCAAACCTCAACGCCCTTATGGGGATCGTCCGATTTGGGGATATAGGGTGTGACCTCGCACATATGAATCTGCACAAAACCTTCTCTACACCCCATGGTGGAGGGGGACCTGGTGCTG
>CAYFYU010000073.1:18439-20828 GCA_964347455.1 uncultured Spirochaetota bacterium
CATGGCAAGGATTTCGTCTACGCGCCGATGCTCGTGGAGGACCTGGTGCTGGACCACTTGCAGTAAAGGAAAAGCTTGTTCCCTTTCTTCCCGTTCCGCTTATCGAACGGGATGGAGAGAAGTATCGTTTTAAATACGATTTACCCAAATCAATAGGGAAGGTTCGAAGCTTTTATGGGAACTTCCTCATCTGTGTACGGGCCTACACCTATATACGTGCACTGGGTGGAAAGGGTATAAAAAGGGCATCAAACACAGCGGTAGTAAACGCTAATTATATACGGACAAAACTGCGAAAGCACTACAATCTTCCCTATAATACGCCATGCCTGCATGAGTGTGTGTTCAACGATAAGTTTCAGCAGAATAACGGAATCAGCACACTCGACATTGCAAAGCGTCTCATAGACTACGGCTTCTATCCTCCGACGATATACTTTCCCCTCGTTGTGAACGGGGCGCTTATGATTGAGCCTACTGAAACGGAGAGCCGCGAGACCCTCGACCGATTTGTTGATTCGATGATAGCAATAGCAGACGAAGCAGAGCATTCTCCCCAGGTTTTACACAAAGCGCCTGGTAAAACGAAGATCACCCGTGTCGATGAGGTCGCTGCAGCTCGAAAACCAGTTCTTAAATGGCAGCCTTAGGGTGAGGGTGGGGAGCACGGTCCCTCACCTGGCGGAAACTCGGGCACATTTTCGATGACATGATGTACACCGTTGGCATCGTCATACCCAATACGCCAGAATACACCTTCACATGGATCGACAGGATTCGTCAGGTCCACGCGGGTAGTGAAGGTATCCACACTCCAGGCACTGCCTCCTGAGGGGATATCCCCAATAATGACATTGGGATCAACAGGGTTAGTGTTAATCGGCTGACTACTAATCGAAGTTGTTACGTTAAATGCATCACCAGCGCCGGTGTTCGCAATACGTACGTTTAACCATCCTTCGAAAACATCAGGGAACGGGTCCCACATAAAGCCAGGCTCTGGTGCACCCCAAGCATATTCAACTGCCTGGAGTTCAACTGAAGGTAAATCAGAGAATTGCCATATTTTATATGCGGGGTTGGATTCTAGATTGAAACTATTTATGGTAGCAGTTGCAATGATTTTATCTGGCAGCGGTCCGCCTGAAATACCGGTATAGCTCCAGGTGGCTTGTCCACTACTATCTGTAGTTGCTGTGCCAGTTTTTCCGTCGTGTGGTCCATCCACAATTTCAAAGCTCACCGACACTCCCGATTGTGCTATTCCGCCTAGTTCAACTGTGGCCGTTACAGTTTGGGATGTACCGACATTGTTTGTGTCACTTAAGGGTTCCAGCGAGATAGGTGGAGAGATAAAGCTGCCTTCCCTGATAAAAACAGCCGAATCGAAATCGAGATCAGGTCCGGATCCATTATCAGGTCCGTCCCAGTTGGCAATAGCCAGCTTGATATTATTTAGTGAGCCTTTATTTACATTGGCCACAAAGCTGAAAACCGTTGTCAAACCATCAAGCTCCGTGTCTAGCGGTGTTGGGGTCCCCTGTGTTGATATATCATTGTCTCGATAGAGCCCTGGATTACTCATGTCGGGTAGAAATGTATCTGCAGGTTCAGGATTTCCATTATTAACATTATTGACTGCCACCGGAACACTCGTTCCCGGAATAAACGCCTGATTAACGCCGTTAACGAAAAACCCTAAAACATTGGTGACAGGGGAGTTAACGTATTCGTTGTATTCCTCAGAGCCGAATACATAATCAAACATAATGACGGAGGAACCTGTTGGGATAAAATTGATTTCTAAAACCGTGGCGTCAGAGGTGGCATACCCTGTAGGAACCAGTGTGTCCAAGTTTGTATCACCAGGTAGATTGTTGTTGCCAATTGTACCATCGCTTCCATTTGGTCCAGGAACATCAACGATATTTCCGGTACTCAAAATTATGCCGCTCTCAAAGTCAATGATGCCGGTGCCGCCCGAAAATGTACCGGCAGACCAGGTTTGCCCCTGGAAGACTACTTCTTCAAAACTTGGAATATCTGGAATAAAAACCCCCGGTCCCAATATATTATTCACCAGCACTTGAGGATCAGGAGGAGAAAAAGGATCGGTTGGGTCTATGCGAGGAAGCTCCGCAGTAGTTAGAGCAAGTGTGCCTATTGAGGTATCTTCATTCCCGTTGCCGGGAATCTCTTCATTCAGTGGGCTCTGAACCTGACCCATGTTTCCACAACCACCCAGCAGTAATATTGCAATTATAATTGCTGTTATGCTCAATAGTAGAGATTTTTGCATATTATATTTAATATCCATATCAGAGCCCTCCCTTTAAAACTCCGCATCTCAAATATGCTTTTTTGGAGCAATCAAAGCGTAAACGAATTA
>CAYFYU010000073.1:20838-21178 GCA_964347455.1 uncultured Spirochaetota bacterium
CAGCGGCCATACCCAGAGCGCGGTGGTGGTCTGGGGTTATTTGGCTGCGCAGGTCAGGCAGCGCTGGTTGTGGATTTTTGCCGGCTTTTTGATGATAAAGTTAGGAAAGCGGGATACAATTATGAGGTAGAATAAAAGCGCAGAACCGAGAAAGCCGTTAAACCAAAATGGATTTAAATTCCATTTTGTCATTTCTTGTAAAAGATCTATTATTAATTACAAAATTGTAATAAAATAATATTATACTTTACCATTCATAACTTTTATGTCAAGCTTTTTTTTAAGAAAAAAAATACAAATTTGTAAGGTAATTTGAAAAAAAGGGAGATTGTGAGTCTAG
>CAYFYU010000074.1:0-11063 GCA_964347455.1 uncultured Spirochaetota bacterium
TATCAAAATATTAAAAATGCCGATGGAAATTTTAATGATATAGTGCGTCAGTTTACGCTTCTGTTGCAAAAGGGAGGGGGAGAGGCGAAGCTGGTGCTGCAGCCGGAGAACCTGGGCAGTCTCAAGATGAAAATACAGCTCAGACAGAGTGAGGTCATAACCTCAGTAGTTGTTGACAATCAAGCGGTGAAGGATCTCATTTTGAGCAGACTGACCATTCTGGAGGAGAATCTGTTGAGACACGGTTTTAACCTTGGCTCCTTCGATGTTGACGTCAAGGGCGAGGAGGCCGACTCACAGATGACCCGCAAGGAGGGCTGGGGAGAGGGAACTTCACCCCTCGGAGGTTCGGAGATGGAAGTCCAGACTCTGGAATCCTTTCCAGAAGGGTGGCTGCCCTGGATTTCGACTGCAGTAAATATTACCGTGTAGGAGACTTGGATGGATTTTCCACTTATGTTGAATGAACAGGATCTGTACCGTACGAAACTCGAAATAGAGAGTTTCAATAAATCAATTCAGGTGAATGGTCGGAGGGTGCAGAACACACTCGGTAAGGATGATTTCTTGCGATTACTGGTCGTGCAGCTCGAGAATCAGGATCCAACCAGCCCGCTTGATGATCGAGAATTTATCGCACAGATGGCCCAGTTTTCTGCTCTCGAGCAGATGACCGAGATGAATCGAACGCTGTCAAACATCGTTACAAACGCAAAGGTTAATCTTTCCTACTCGCTGCTCGGGAGAAATGTGGAGGTCCTCGATAGAGCAACAGGCGCTATACAGAGTGGAATGGTATCGGAAGTATCATTTGGTACGGGGGTACCCACCGTCTCATTCGACGGTTTGACATACAGTGTAGACGATATTACAAAGGTATCAGTAAAAGAATGACAGTAGAAAATTTTGAATATGTTTCAGGGAGGGGGAACAGGCTAACAGCTGGAAAAAATCTTCAATCTAGGAAGAGGAGTATGTTCCCATGATGCGATCACTGTACTCAGGTGTTTCTGGACTGAGAAATCATCAGGTCAGGATGGATGTATTAGGTCATAATATTGCGAATGTGAATACCTATGGATTTAAGAAATCTCGGGTCTCTTTTCAGGATATACTGTCGCAAACAATTTCGGGTGCTGCGGCACCCACAGCCCAGAAAGGAGGCGTGAACCCGAAGCAGGTTGGACTCGGTATGAATATAGCGAGCATCGATAAGGTGTTTACCCAGGGTAGCCTTCAGGCAACCGGGCTCAATCTCGATCTTGCACTTCAGGGCGATGGCTTCTTTATACTGCGAAGAGGTGAAGAAACCTTCTTTACACGAGCTGGAGGGTTCGGTTTGGATAGAAACGGCACCCTTTTGAATCCTGCCAATGGTTTTCGCGTACAGGGATGGCAGGCGGTCCAGACAGGAACGGAGTATATCATTAACACAACCGCAGAGCTCGAGGACATTGTCATACCAGTCGGTGGTAAAGACCCGGCGAAGGAGACGACTCTGGTTAAGTACCGGAGCAATCTTGATACAGAGACACCTCTTTTACCGATCGACCGTGAAGCGACCGTAGAGGAAATTCTGAACGCTACGGTTGCAACGAACATCGATATCTATGACAGTCTGGGTAATGTACATGCTCTGACACTTGATTTCACCAGGGTACAGGATGAAGAGAACACATGGCTGGTGATGGCTCGTGTTGAGGATGCCGATACTGCAACCCTGTCTTTCGATACGGTCGGAACCAACCTGAACAATACTGCATCGATAATCATGAGGTTCGACAATTCAGGCGCGGTTGTTTCCATCGAGGACAGTCCTCTTACTCCCGGTGCACCGGTTGATGTTGTCAACCAAGGTCAGCTCGTTGCCGCGTTGAACGTTACCTTTCCCGATGAGGGGATCATACAAACGATAAATCTTGATTTTGGTACCGCCGGCGGTTATGAGGGAATTACACAGTTCGCGGCACCGTCTTCAACGAGGGCATTCGAGCAGGATGGATACGGATTGGGATTTCTAGAATCCTTTACGATCGACAATTCAGGGGTTATTACTGGAGTGTATACAAACGGGAAAAAGGCTCCAATTGCGCAAGTGGCACTTGCAAGCTTCACGAATCCTCAGGGTTTAACTGTGGAGGGTGAAAACACATTCAGACAGACAAACAATTCCGGGCTTGCAAATATCGGTGCTGCAGAGACAGGCGGCAGAGGCAGAATAACCGCTGGAGCGCTCGAAATGAGCAACGTTGACCTGGCTGAGCAGTTCACCGATATGATCGTTACGCAGAGAGGATTTCAAGCCAACTCGAGAAGTATTACCACCTCCGATCAAATGCTGCAGGAACTCTTGACGCTGAAGAGGTAAAGTAGGTACTCCCTGGTGAGAAAGCTCACTTGGGGGAATTATAGAGCGCCCCCATGCTGAGAGCACGGGGGAATAGATACAGGATTGAGGGTGATTAAGGTAACTCGGTTAAACGGTGCGGAGTATTGGCTGAATCCTCATGTCATAGAGACATTGGAAGACCGTCCCGATACTACAATCACGCTCATAAATGGTAAAAAGCTTGTCGTAAAGGAAAAGCCCCAGGAGATTCTTGAGGCTATAATAAGTTATAGAACGAGACTCGGTAATTTGAGTCACGAAAACTGAGGTCTCGAGAAACATACAATTCTTGCATGAACCTGTCATGAATGTTGGCGGCAGGGAGGTTTTGTTATGGATATTGGAACCTTAGGTGGACTTGCAATTGGATTTTTCGTTCTGATCGTTGGTATCGTTATTGCGGGCGGTGTAACAGGACTTTTTGGATTTATAAGCATTTCCTCGGTATTTATCACCCTTGGCGGCTCCTTTGCAGCAGTAATGATTTCCAATACCCTGGGGAGAACCTTTGGTATGGTCAAAGTCCTCAGAAATGCCCTGCGGGTCCGACCCATGGAAGCAGGAAGGATTATCTCCATGATAGTAACCTTTTCTGAGAAAGCGAGAAGAGAGGGTCTTCTCGCTTTGGAAGATGATCTAGATGAGCTGGACGATGATTTTCTGCGCAAAGGGATACAGCTGGTTGTCGATGGGACCGATCCCGAAATAATACGAAATATCATGGAAACCGAGCTCAACAGTATGCAGGCTCGACATGAAGAGGGAATCAAGATATTTGAAGATTGGGGATTCTTGGCACCCGCTTTCGGAATGATCGGAACACTTATCGGTCTGATATTGATGCTGCGAAATATTGAAGATAAAACAGCGATCGGTCCTGGTATGTCAACAGCACTGATTACAACACTGTACGGTGCGGTGCTCGCGAACCTCGTCCTGATACCGGTGGCAAACAAACTGTTGTACAACAACAATCAGGAAATTTTGATTCGAGAGATCATGATTGAGGGAACCCTCTCGATTCAGTCGGGTGATAATCCACGAATTGTAAAGGAAAAGCTCATTTCCTTTTTACCGCCTGAAATCAGAGCCCAAGTAGAAGAAGAAACCGGTGAGCGGGAGTAAATAAAACTGATGGACACCAGGCTGTATTGTATCTACTTTGAAAGTAGATTCTTTTCTATTGCAAGCTTGATGAGCAAGGGCGACTCTTTATTTGTAGTATGGAGAGAAAGATGAGAGGACCGAAAAAGAGGGTGAAAAGAGGTGCGCCGGCATGGATGGTAACATACGGCGATATGACCACTCTCCTTTTGACCTTTTTTATTCTCCTCTTTACCGTTGCGGAAATAGAGGGAAGAGAGCTTCAACTCATACTCTCGGCGTTCAAAGGATCGCTCGGAATGCATCGAGGTGGCATGACTCTCACGCAGGGGGTTCTTGCAGAGTTGGGGCAGCAGGTTGAGACCCTTCCTTCAAAGGAGAGGGGAGATCAGCTCGCAAAATCAATCAAAAGGGCAGTCTCAATTTTTCAACCTGAGGTAAAGAGTAGAAAGGTAAAGATAACCGAAGATGAGAGGGGCATTGTAATATCGCTCGTTGCCGATGCCTTTTTTGAATCCGGCAGTGATGAGCTCACACCAGAAGGTATGTTGATCGTCAATAAGATGGGTCGATTCCTCAGTGAACCGGAGTTTGGAGATAATATCATCAGGATCGAGGGCCATACGGATAATGCAAAAATTCCGGTTGAGAGTGAGCTGTTTGAAAGGTATCCGACTAACTGGGAGCTCTCCTCCGCACGGGCGGTGAAAATTGTCAGAATCCTGCATGAGACATTCGAAATAAACGGCAGGAATTTGCAGGCAATAGGGTATGGAGAATTTCAACCGGTGGAATCGAATGACATCGAAGAGGGCAGGGCGTACAACCGCCGTATTGAAGTTGTTGTCATGAGAAAAAAAGAATTCTCGATATAATGGTGGTCAATAAGACCACCGTACTTTGGTATAGATTAAATCTGCCATTATGGCGGAAGGGGGATTACCATGGCAGATACAGAAGAAACCATTGAAGACATAGAGGGGGCTGCCGAAGAGGAGGCCATAGAGGCTGGAGTTCCTGAGAGAAGGATGTTTGGTCCCACTCTCGTAAGGACTCTGGTATACATCGCCATTGCACTTATACTCATAATCGTATCGGGTACAGTTGCATACATTGTTGCGAGAAGGGTAAACAAGGCTCCGGCCACTGAAAAGCGTTCACCAGAGGAAAGGACAAAACCGGAAGCTCTTATGTATTTCGAAATGGAACCTTTTAGTATCAATACCAGTGATACCGATGAACCACACTTTATACGACTCAGTATAGGTCTTGGATACAAAATGGGTATTTCCAATGAAATGCAAACAGAGCTCGTAGCAAGGAGTGTTCAGCTTCGTGATATCGTGATATCTGTGGTTGGTGAAAAACGCTACAATGATTTGAATACCCAGGAAAAGAGGGACGCGCTGAAGGAAGAGATAAAAAGGCGTATCAACTCCGTTTTGAGGCAGGGCCGGATCGAGGAGGTTGCCTTTACAGAATTCGTCCTGACCTAAAAGTGTCATGGGGGTCTTCATTGTGACGATTCTCGGGACTTTGTTGAACTATGCGATGTACTACTGTTTTTATTGATTTTTCGAAATATTGATATACTATAGAAAATAGGGAGTATTTTTACGTTATAGTGTGTTGTTGAGAAAAAACGATACGGTGAGGTGATATGACTGAAGTTCTATCGCAGGATGAAATCGATCAACTCCTGACTGCAATCTCGACTGGAGAGGTTGAGGGTGAGGAGGCTCTGAAGCGTGCTGAAACGCGTAAAATCAAGATCTATGATTTCAAGAGGCCTGATAAATTTTCAAAGGATCAGGACTCTACAGATGATGCACGAGACTTTCGCGCGCCTCACGACAACCTCGCTTTCAGCACAGTTGAGAACGATTGTCCATGTACACGTCGCTTCAGTCGACCAGCTCACCTATGAAGAGTTCCTTCGTTCAATTCCCAATCCCACAACGCTTGCGGTTATCAACATGGATCCCCTTAAGGGAAGCTCTATATTTGAAATAGATCCTTCCATAACCTTTACCGTGATCGATAGGTTGTTCGGCGGGCCCGGAGAAGCATCTAAAATCAACCGTGAGCTCACCGATATCGAGCTGTCTGTCATTGAGGGGATCATTGTGAGAATTCTCGGCAATCTGAGAGAAGCCTGGTCGAACGTCATCGATCTCCGACCGCGTCTTGGTAATATCGAGACCAATCCACAGTTTGCACAGATCGTCCCCCCAAGCGATATGGTGGTCCTCATCACCCTGGAGACAAAGGTCGGGGATGTGGAGGGAATGACGAACTTCTGTATACCCTATCTGACCATTGAACCCATAATAACAAAGCTCTCCGCCCAATACTGGTATTCAAGTATCCGCAAAGGTGGAACAACCGAAAACCTGGCGATTCTAAAAAAGAGACTGGACACGGTTTTCGTGGATCTGATCGCAGAGCTCGGGAGTCTCGATATCAGCGTGAGGGATGTTTTGGGTCTGCAAAAGGGAGACATAATCAAACTCGAGCGAAATAAGGTTGATGACGACATGATTCTGAAGATAGGAAACAGACAGAAGTTTTATTCACGACCGGGAGTTGTTGGTTCCCACATGGCAGTACAGATCATAGATAAAGTTGGGGAACACGTGGACGAAGAGGAAATGTTTAAAGAAATTGAAGGAGGGGAATAATATGGGCGACGGCTCTCTTTCCCAGGAAGAAATAGATGCACTTCTGCAGGGTGCGGATGATCTCGGTGGTGCAGTTGAGATGGCGGAAGCGCCCAGTGTTGTACCAACAGGAGACATTAGCGACGCCGAGTTGCAACAGGTAAGCTCGCTTGCATCTGAAATTGCAAAATCCATGGGCATGACCCTATCAACCATAACAGGAAAAGAAGTGACGATAAAAAGTTCATCGGTTGATATGATTGCCCGAGATACCTACACCGCTGATCTTGTAGGAAGTGTTGTGCAGATCGGTGCAGATTATGTAGAGGGTGCACCGGGAACGCACTCTTTCGTCTTATCTGAGGACCCTGCCAAACAGGTTTCAGCACTGATGATGGCCCAGGAGGAGGGTGACCTAACAGACATGGCACTGTCTGCGCTCACAGAAGGTTTCAGTCAAATGTCTGGCGCTGCACTCAACGTTATCAGTGACCAAGCAGGTGTATCGGTCAAGGTGGCAGATTTTCAAGCGGTTTTGCACGAAAATCCAGGTGAGATTACCCTGCCTGAGGGTAACTTCGTTCGAATTCGATACAATATAACCACAGATGGTAAAGAATCATTCCTGGATGAAATTCTTGACATGAGTGTCTCGAGGGCTCTCGTGGGCGGTGGTGAAGTGGGAATGGAAACAGCCCAGGTTGCCCCACAACCTACTGCGGGAACGGAAACATTTCAACCGGGAATCCAGCAGGCTGCACTGTTCGGAGGAGGAGGGCAGACAGGGGGAAATGTTGGTGTTCAGCAGGTTCAGTTCGCGCCACTCTCACCTTCTGAGCAGCCGGGCATGACCGGTAATATCGGTCTCCTCATGGACGTCTCGATGCAGCTTACCGTCGAGCTGGGGAGAACGAAAATGCTTATCAAGGATATACTGGGAATGGGCGAAGGCACAATCGTCGAACTTGATAAGCTCGCAGGTGAACCTGTTGATCTGCTGGTTAACGGCAAGCTCATAGCAAAAGGTGAGGTTGTCGTCATTGATGAGAATTTCGGTGTCCGTGTAACCGATATTATAAGTCCCATGGAGAGAATAAGTAATCTGGAGTAAACGATAAACGATAAATAGGGCAAAGGATTTTTGGGAGGGGGAATCCATTGTACGGACCAAAGGGGAGTACCACAGGAAGAGCATTTTTCTCTTTTTTATTGCTGCAAATTTTCCTATTAGTATTTTTCTTACCCAACGTCGCTGCGACTGCAGCTGATGAACCAATACCACCAGAAACCGGTTCAGAAATGGAGCTTGTGCAGGAATCACCCCAAACCCCGGGTGAAGAAGCTCCAGCTGTGGAAGGAATTCCTGAATATGAGTATGAGGAGCCTGATTTTGGGGAAAACAAGGTTTCCTATCCCATGCTCATATTGAGAACTGTAGCGGTTTTGGGGGCAATCATTGTTGGTCTGTATCTTCTCTTCAAATTTCTCGTGAAAAACAAGAGTAAAATCGTAACCAACTCCGACGTTATCAAGGTACTTGCCACCTATCCCCTGGCGTCGAATCGAATGATTCAGGTTGTTGACATAGCAGGCCAGGTACTTGTGCTCGGAGTTTCTGATTCCAATATCAATCTTATTACAGAGGTAGAGGATAAGGAGGTTGTTGATCGAATTAAGCTCTTGAGCAGCAAGGAGACAAGTGGCACGGGAAGCTTCAAGGATCAGTTTTTCAAGCTGCTCGGTGGCAAAGCTTTTACGAATCCAGGACAGATATCAAACTTGAGCGGGTACCGGAAGCGGATCAACCGGTTCAGAAAACTGTAGATCGAATTATTTTTTTTCAAATCTATGTATGAAATATTATAACTTATAAAAATTTTATTGATAGCACAGGACAAGCTGGGAGGGGGATATGAGAGGGAAAAAGAAGAAAATAATACAGGGAGTGTTACTTTCCTTGTTTCTGATCCTGTGTCTCACGATTATGCCTCGTTCTGAGGCCCGTGGGCAGGAAAGAGTCCCCATTCCGAGGATTGGAATAACCCTTGAGGAAGCTGAAGAGCCCAGGGACGTGGCCTTATCTTTGGAGATATTATTTCTTCTGACGGTTCTGACCCTTGCACCTGCCATTATCATATCAGTTACTTCCTTTACTCGAATCGCCATCGTTTTTTCCTTTATAAAGCGGGCGCTCTCTACTCAGCAGGAACCGCCCAATCAGATTATGATGGGGCTGGCGATCTTTCTCACCATATTTATCATGGCGCCAACGATCAAAGAGGTCAATGACGTAGCGGTTAAACCCTATTTCGCAAAGGAGATCAACGCAGAGGAGATGTTTCAACGGGGAATAAAGCCGGTCAGGACGTTCATGTTCAGGCAAACCAGAGAGAAGGATATAGCCCTTTTTCTTCGACTCGGGAATGTTGAACGGCCCAGAAACCAGGATGATGTTCCGACCTATGTCATAATACCTGCATTTATAATAAGTGAGCTCACCACGGCGTTCAAAATAGGGATACTTCTGTTTATACCCTTCATTGTCATAGATCTCATCGTTGCCAGCACACTTATGTCCATGGGGATTATCTTTCTGCCACCGGTCCTGATCTCACTTCCCTTTAAAATCATACTATTTATTCTTGTAGATGGCTGGCACCTGCTCACCTATCAGGTGGTAAATAGCTTTAAATAGGAGGAACAAAAGAAATGACTGTTGGATTCGTAGGAACAATAATCGGTCGGGCGGTATTCCAGGTTCTCTTAATCGCGGCACCAATACTCGGGTTGGGACTGCTGGTCGGCCTTACCATAAGCGTATTTCAGGCTACAACTTCGATTCAGGAACAGACCCTCACCTTCGTACCCAAGATCGTTGTTGTCCTGGGATCGCTTGTCGTGTTTGGAACATGGATTGCGAACAGCATGATCAACTTCACCATGAACATTTTTGGATTCATACCAGATATGGTGAAGTAGCGGGTTGGAAAGTCGTTTAGGAGGAGTCCAGGGAGTATGGATTTCTTTGTTAATAATTTCCAGATTTTTCTTCTCATACTCGTCAGAATGTTCGGTATGTTTGTTGTCGCGCCATTCTTTTCAAGCGGGGTAATACCATTCAGGATACGGGCGGTTTTTGCCTTTTATGTTGCGGCATGTGTTTTTCCGATGGTGGTAAACACAATAGGAACGGTCCCGGAGAATTTATACTCCTACGTTTTACTTATAATATCTGAGGTGGCTATCGGAATGCTTATCGGTTTTCTTGTCTCGATTATCTTTGCCGCGTTTCAGCTTGCAGCACGTTTTTTCAGCTTCCAGATGGCGCTTGGTATAGCCGAAGTGGTTGACCCTTTCTCTCAGGTTGGGATCACGCTGGTAGGTCAGCTATGGACCCTTATGGGAATTATGGTATTTATAGCAATCGATGGACCACATATGCTCATAATGGCTACGTTTGAGAGCTATAATACTATTCATCTCTTCCGGATCGCCCGAGACGGTGCAAAGATGTACAAAGCGCTCATCGACACGTTTGGCGCCATGTTTATCGTTGCCTTGAAGCTGGCCTTTCCCATACTCACGACGCTTTTCCTGCTGGCAATCACCCTGGGACTTCTTGCAAAAGCAGCTCCCCAGATGAATATTTTCATGCTTGGCTTTCCAATACAGATAGGGGTGGGCTTTTTAATCATGATCGTTGTTATTGGCGGTATAGCACTGGGAATGAGTTCAGCATTGAACAGGGCTATCAGCGATATCATGACCTTTGTAAGGGCCCTCGGGGCAACGTGATCAAACAAAGGATATCGATAGGGATAAAACTGAATGTTTTTCGATGAACAACACACGGATGAGTTAGAGCTTTTTCGTTTCGATCTTCAGCTCTTCGCAGCTGAGGACGAGGGTAGGACCGAAGAGCCCACTGAATATAAAAAGAGAAAGGCCCGTGAGGAAGGAAAGGTTGCCAAGACACAGGAACTGCCGGGAGCACTTATCCTGATATTTGGATTCTTTGTCATTTTTCTTTTTTCAAAGGGTATGTACAGGAGTATGCTTCGGATGATGGAGTTCTACTTTGGATCCGTGATTACGGTGGTCAATTCAGAGGATAACCTATTCTTTCTATTCAAACCTATGCTACCACTGATAGCGAAGGTGGTTGGCCCGATACTGGGGGTGGTATTCATTGCTGCATTTGTCGGAAACGTTGTTCAGGTCGGATTTCGGTTTTCAGCCAAACCGATACAGCCCGATCTCTCTCGAATAAATCCGAATCCAATACGTTTTTTCCAGAGAGTTCTCTTTTCCAAACAGTCTGCAGTCAATCTGGGAAAGGCTGTGTTCAAAATCGCCACCATCGGTGCAATTTCTTATTTTCTCATAAAAAGGGACATCTATACTATCATGAGGACCCTGGACATGGGACTCACACAGGGGCTTTATATCATCTTTTCAATTGCATTCAAACTAATAATGATTGTCAGTGGTGTCCTTCTCATTCTTTCCATTCCAGACTATATATTTCAGCGCAGGCAGCATATCGAATCCTTGAAAATGACGAGGCAGGAGTTGAAGGAGGAACGAAAGCTTCTGGAGGGAGACCCCCTTTTGAGAGCCAGAATGCGGGAGCGACAGCGAGCATATGCGAAAAAAAGAATGCTGTACGAGGTTCCGACTGCTGATGTAGTAATCACCAACCCGATTCACTACGCGGTAGCACTGAAATATGAAGCTCTCAGGATGAGTGCCCCAACCTGTGTCGCCAAGGGACAGGAGCTGATAGCCAATCGGATCAAAGATATAGCGAACGAAAATGACGTTCCTGTTGTTGAAAACAAACCACTGGCGCGAGAATTATACCGAAAAGTCGACATTGGGGACGAGGTGCCTGATGAGCTTTTTACAGC
>CAYFYU010000074.1:11073-20896 GCA_964347455.1 uncultured Spirochaetota bacterium
ACCGCCGGTCCGCTCCAACAAATGATAGAGGCGAACGTCCGCATCGGGGATGAGGTGCCCGATGAACTGTTTACCGCCGTAGCGGAAGTGCTTGCATTTGTATACAAGCTCAAAAAGAAAGAGGCAGTATGATTTATTAAGCGCAATATTATGTATTTCTATATTATACCGATATTTAAGTGAGGGGATATCTCTTAGTCTAAGGGAGAGTGGACCTGCTTCAGGGAGGGGACCATGGCAGATGCTGTACCAACGAGAGTTTGGTGGCAGAGAACGGATATTCTCATAGCGGTCGGAGTAGTTGCGATAATTCTGATGCTCATTATTCCGATACCCGCAATGCTCCTGGATTTTCTGATCGCCGTGAGTTTCTCTCTCAGCTTGATTACTATAATAACTGTTCTATACATGAAGCGGGCAATCGATCTTTCCGTTTTTCCGTCACTCCTGCTCGTTTCTACTGTGTATCGGCTTGCAGTGAACGTGTCTTCCACCCGACTTATTCTCCTCAGAGGCCCGGCATTTCAGGGTAAGATCATAATGGCGTTCGGCCAGTTTGTTGTTGGTGGTAACTATGTTGTGGGTATCATTATATTCCTCATTCTGGTTGCGGTGCAGTTTATCGTCATTACAAAGGGAGCAACACGTGTTTCAGAAGTAGCGGCCAGATTCACGCTCGATGCAATGCCTGGAAAGCAGATGGCTATCGATGCAGATGTTTCTGCCGGACTCATCACGGAGGAGGAGGCCATACAGAAGAGAATCGATATACAGCGTGAGGCTGATTTTTACGGGGCCATGGATGGTGCGAGTAAGTTTGTTCAGGGTGATGTACGGGTTGCCCTTCTCATAACGATAATAAATATCGTTGGAGGACTTGTTGTGGGAATGGCGATGCGGGGGGAGACCTTGAGAAGTGCCGTCCAGACCTACGTCATGCTTACCGTCGGCGACGGTCTCGTGAACCAGATACCATCGCTTATGATGTCAACGGCAACAGGTATTATCGTCACTCGCGCTGTTGCCATGAACGATCTTGGATCCGAGCTTACAGTTCAGCTACTCAGACAGCCGCGAACTCTATTTATCGGAGCTGGATTTCTTATATTTTTGTCGATCCTCCCTGGATTTCCTAAAATTCCTCTTATAGTTCTCGGGCTGATTCTGGGTTTGTTCGGATTTTATCTGAGAAGGGGATTACGGCTCGGACCTCCGGAGGCTGGACCCCCAGAGAAGGAAAAGAGGGAAGCACCGAAAGGGCCCGAGAGTGTAGTTGGACTGCTGCAGATAGACCCCATTGCTTTAGAGATCGGCTATAACCTTATTCCTCTGGTAGATCCAGATCAAGGCGGCGATCTACTTGAAAGGGTAACGATGATTCGGCGTCAGAGTGCGATTGAGCTCGGACTGATATTCCCTCCAATCAGGATAAGGGATAATATGAAACTGGAGCCAAATAACTACTCTGTTAAGATCAAGGGAGTTGAGGTTGGCAAGGGGGAGATCAAGATGGGTAAGTACCTCGCTATGAATCCCGGTACGGTGGAGGAAAAGCTGGAGGGTGAAGAAACGGTTGAACCGGCATTCGGTCTTCCTGCCATATGGATCGATGAGGAAAATCGAGAGAAGGCCGAGCGACTCGGTTATACAGTAGTTGATGCCCCCTCGGTTATCGCGACCCACCTTACAGAGGTAATAAAATCCTATGCAAGCGAAGTACTTGGACGTCAGGACGTTCAGACCCTGGTCAATTCATTGAGTACAGATTATTCGGCTGTTGTCAAAGAGGTTAAGGATGCGGGAGCAACGATTGGAGATATTCAAAAAGTTCTCAAAGGACTTTTAAAGGAAGGGGTCTCAATTCGTGACCTCGTCACTATACTGGAAACAATTGCCGATTATTTTCCGACAGTCAAAGACCATGATGAATTGATCGAGCTGGTGCGACAGGCGCTGTCCCGACAGATCTGCCAGCAGTATATTGACCGAGAAAAGAAAATGCCGGTCATTACCCTGTCGAAAGAAGTTGAGGAAGAAATCAAGAATGCTATAGTTGAAACAGAGAGGGGAAAGAGATTCGCCATGGAACCTAGTTCGCAGAAAAAGCTCCTCGAGAAAATCACCGAAGAGGGATCAAAGATCAGGCAGAGAGGGCTGCGGCCGGTATTTCTGACTTCACCTGAAGTAAGGGCTCTCTTCAGAAATATTGTATCCAGTGTCATTCCAAATGCCGCTGTTTTAAGCTCATTTGAAATCGTTCCGGATATCCGGTTGGAGGCTGTTGGAACTATCGCATATTAAGGCGAATGGGTGAATTTTATATTCGAATTTCTAACTCATGAGGGTTGCATATGATTTACAGAGTTTACAGAGCACCGACCTATAAAGAAGCTGTGGTCAATGCAAAGATGGAGCTCGGCAGCGATGTCTATATTATCGCCAGAAAAGAGGTCAAGGAAGGTGGGTTTCTGGGTCTTTTCAGAAATATAATGACCGAGATTACCGTTGCAAAAAATGAGGAAAATGATAGAAAAAAACCTGGAAACTCTAACCAGAAGGGGCAGGAGCCGTCCTCGACGGTGTCCACTAATGAGAGTAACCCGGGAACCTCGATGACGTCACTGACGGGATCGGGAAACGGCAAGGAGCAGGTGCGTACGCAAGGCGACAATGCGGTTATGAATGAATTGATGGAAATCAAACGCCAGCTCAACCAGGTTCTTCATAACCATGAGAGGGAGAGTAGTGGGGAGGAAATGGGTTTTCTTCAGGTTCTTCTTGAGCAGTTGCGGGAGAATGATTTTTCAGAAGATTATATAGACAAAGTGGGACAGAAATTTGAAACCGAGCTCTCCCTGAAGGACGTTCAACAACCAGAGAAGCTGCAGGAAAAGATAAGAAAACATATCCTCGACTCCATTGATACCTCTGGACCACTTGAGGTGGGTAAGAACAAACCGCGTGTTGTTGTTCTCGTAGGACCTACCGGAGTGGGGAAAACAACCACCATTGCGAAGCTTGCGGCCTCATTTGGGGTTCTACAGAAAAAAAAGGTCGAACTTCTCACCATCGATTCGTATCGTATTGCGGCTATTGAGCAGCTCGGTAAATATGCTGAACTGATGCAGCTCCCCTTTACTGTTATCAATTCCCGTGAGGAGTTCAAGAATGCTGTGATGAACAGCAAGGCTGAATTAATATTCGTTGATACCGTCGGCAGATCGCCAAAAAATAATCTGGGTCTGGCCGAGCTGCGGGATATTCTTGATGGAGTAAAGTCAGAGATGGATGTACATCTGGTGCTGAGTGCAACAACTAAATACCGGGACGCGATAGATATCGTTACGCGATTTAATCAACTTATGTATGGTAAGATTATAATCACAAAGCTCGATGAAACCAATACCATCGGTCCACTTCTCAGTGTCCTGAACAGCGAGAAAAAATTATCCTATTTTACTACTGGCCAGAGTGTGCCCGATGACATTGAAATTGCGTGCAAGGAAAAGCTGTATGACATGATCACATTCACCAATCTCGACGTGAAATCGGCTGTATGATGGAGGGTTATATGGATGCTGAATCCAATGCCGTGCAGAGGGATCAGGCGGAACGGCTCAGGTTAATAATGCGGGAGAAGGATGCACAACAGGAGCCTGCTCAGCGGCGTGAACCTCGTATAATGACCATATCGAGCGGTAAGGGTGGAGTGGGGAAAACGAACATAGCAATCAATCTTGCAATTGCATTTGCAGAATCTGGAAAGAAGGTTGTTGTGATGGATGCGGATCTCGGCCTCGCAAATGTCAATGTCATTCTGGGAATTATTCCAAAGTATAATCTTTACCATGTAATCAAGGGGCAGAAAAAGTTACGTGAGATAATTGTTGATACGCAGTTTGGAATACAGATAATTGCAGGAGCGTCAGGGTTCTCACAGCTTGCAAATCTTGTTGAGGAAGAGAGAGCTGCATTTGTTGATGGGTTGAAGGAGCTCTCATATGCGGATTATATCCTCATTGATACAGCAGCAGGAGTTTCACAGAACGTTCTTACCTTTCTCCGTGGTGCCGATGATGCAATTATTGTTACGACGCCTGAACCGACTGCTATTACCGATGCGTACGGAATAATAAAGAGTATTTCAACTGAGGGGAATGGCCCAAGTATCAAGCTCATCGTTAACAGGGTCAGGACTGTAATGGAGGGAAAAAAAGTTGCGGAACGGGTAATCAACATTGCAGGACAATTTCTAAACGTTAAGGTGAATAATCTTGGCTTTATATTCGAAGATAACGTTGTACAGCGGGCAGTTGTGAAACAGGACCCCTTTTTGAGAAGTGCGCCAAACAGCAAGGCATCTCAGTCGGTAAAACATTTGATGAGCAGATTGGCCGACATTACCTACACTGAAAGCGGGGGTTTTGGCAAATTTTTAAGAACTGTTTTCAGAGGTAAGTTTTAATCCTTTTCCAATTGATTTTTGGAAAGAGTGGTGTATGTTAGTACTATGGTAAAGTATAAGATTGCACAAGATCAGAAAGTATCACTGTATGCATTGCTGATAGCGTTTATCCTATCCTGCCTCATTGGAGTCATTTCGGGGAATCCAATTGGAATTGTTATCATGCGGGCTGTGATCTCAGGTATTCTCTTTGGTGCGCTTGTGTACGGTGGCGTATATATTTTGAAGAAATACATTCCCGAGATGGAACAAATTACGGCACGTGAAAAATCCCAAAGTGAATTATCTGGAGATTCACAAAGTGCAGGAAAAGTTGTGGATTATACCGTCTCCGATAGGAAAAGACAAACTGAGCCTGGAGAACTGTCTTCTGATGAAATAGGGGGTGAGACTCCCATGGAGGATTCGGTTCAAATACCACATCAGGAGCAGAAAGGTGATGTTCAGTTTCGGGAAGCTCTAGAGGGTGACATGACGTTCGAAACTGCTGCAGAAAGGATGCCTGTTGAAGGGCAGGAGGAAGAAGGTTTTCCCTTGTCCTCAAAAACAGAAAGCGCTCTTGATAGTGAGCTCCCTTCGCTCGACAGGCTTTTTGATGCGCGTGATAGAGAAATTGTGCCAGAAATTGAACCAACAGTTCGCTCCTCTTCTGGCGGCCCTGACGTAGTTGGAGATTATTTAAAGGTGGGTGACGCACATTTTCCAAACGAGCCGGAAACTCTTGCAAAGGCTGTAAAAAGGGTAATGAAACAAGATGAGCAATAATGAGGAATTGGTAGTTGAGCTTGTTGAATCTACCGGGTGCGATATAATTCTCGCCGGTATGCTGTTGAAGTTCACTGGATGGGATATTGATGGTGCAAGGAGAATAATCGAAGCGGTTCCGAAGGATATATTTGCCCTTAAGCTGAAATTTATCACACAAATAACCGGTTATTTCGGTTCAATGTTTTTAAGTTACGATGAAAAGAAGAGGGAGATAAAGAGATTTATTGCAGTGATATCCGATGATAAAGATATCGGAAAGATAAACATCGAAAGACACTGGAAAGATTTAGAAGATGAGCTCTATAACTATGCTCGTTCGAACAAGGTGGACGGCTTAAAGATCGATCAGCTCAAAAAACGGTTGACCGAAACCGATTTTATTTCGAAGCTTTCGAATGTTTTGAAGGTGGGTAAACCGGTAAACAACGAGCTCTTGAACAATCTTCTCGTCGATGAGTTCTACAATATATTTACGGATACCAATATTGCGGTGAAGTTTGTCGTTGAGATGACCGACGCATTTGAATTGAATAAAGGAAATGAAGCCTCACAGATTGGATCTGAAGTGGGGGGTGGTTTGAACCCAGAGGAGGTAGATTCTGAAATTGAAAAGAGGAGACAGGAAGAAAAGCCCGATCAATCACTTATCGTTCTTGCTGTCGATCCAGTTTTATCGCCGGTGAGCGGAACAAACTTGAGCGAGCTTGAGTTTGGAGACGAGGTTCAGGTGCGAATCACCGATGATCGGGATATAGCGGATTACCTTGCGGAACTCTTAGGTGGTAAAGTGGACGGCCTCCGTGTTCCTGTTTTCACGAAGATCATTGAAGTGAAGAATTTGGAATCAGGTGATGTTGGTGTGTTTACTCAGTTCGGACCCGGTATTCTTGGGATGTTCAAAGTACCAGAAGACGTGAAAATTGCCACAAGAGGGACGGAGGAGGGACAGCGAAAGCCGGTGGAGAGGGGACGCAGAGAGATCAACCCACTTTTCGTTGTCGGTGGAATCGTACTGGTTATTATCCTTTTTGTCCTTTTGATATTCATCGCTAGATAATACAGTTGCATAAGACCCGGGAGTTCAGAGGTGTTTGAAAATAAAACGGAAGAAGAACTTTGGAAGCTTTATAAAAAAAGCAAAGACCCAAAGATAAGAGAGCACTTCGTCAATCAGTATGCACCGCTTGTAAAGTATGTTGCAGGGAAGATTGCAATAGGCATGCCCCAGAATGTGGATTTTGATGATCTTGTTGGTTACGGTGTTTTCGGTCTGCTTGATGCAATTGATAAATTTGATCCTGATCGACACATTAAATTTAAAACCTATGCAGTAACGAGAATTCGGGGTGCAATTTACGACGAATTGAGATCGATCGACTGGGTCCCAAGGTCTGTAAGACAGAAGGCCAAGGAGCTCGAACGAATTATCGGCAGATTGGAGAATAAACTGGGAAGGGCAGCGACAGATGAAGAGATTGCACAGGAGCTCGGAATCGAAATGAAAGAGTTCCACACACTTATATTGAAGCTATCCGGTGCATCGGTTCTTTCTCTGAGCGATGTCTGGTTTGTTGGCGATGAAAGTGACAGGGTTTCCGTAATGGAAACCATTGAAAGCCCAAAATCGTTGAATCCGGATGTGATCGTAGAGCGGGAGGAGATTAAAAATATTATCGTTCAGGCTATCAATGAGCTCCCCGATAAGGAGAAGAAAGTACTTATACTCTACTACTATGAGGACCTGACGTTGAAAGAGATTGGAGAAGTGTTGCAGGTAACAGAATCGAGAATCTCTCAGCTGCATACGAAGGCGATTATGAGGCTGAGAAGCAAACTGATGAATATTAAAAAGAGTATGGTGATTTAAATGGCAAGCTCATTTGAGAAATTGCAGGAAGCACTGAGCGAGCTCACATTTGAAGTTAAGACACCGCCTGTTCAAAACCAGATTGAAATCGAAGCTTACTCAATTGAGGAAGGTCTCGCCCAAGCCGCTAAAACGTTGGACGTGAACATCAGTGATCTTGAATATGACATAATTGAGCATGGAAGGAAGAAACTGTTCGGCAAGAGGCCCTATAAGTTACAGATCAAACTTGCCGAAGGATTCGATGTATTTGCAGGCGAAAAAGTAGCTGAAAAAGTCGAGGAGGGAGGTTCTGAGCTCCTCAAAAAAGAGGTTGATGGGTCCTTCAGGGTAAAAATTTCCAGAATCGGTGTTATGCTCAAAGTTGTTGCTCCGAGAGGTCGTGGGCAGAAGGTTCGTGTAGAAGATGTACTAAGCGCCATAAGTGCCAAGGGAGTTGCTGATTTTGATAAATCGAAAGTTGCCAAGATTGTGCGAGAGTCAAGCGGAGAATACATAAAAATCGGTGATTACGTGCCTGATGAAAGGAGTGATTCTCGTGTGGTGATAGAAGTTTCAGAGGATCAAATGAAGGCATTAATGACGGTTATACCACCAAAGCCGCATGGACGTGAACTCGATATCGATGACGTGCTCGAAGCACTCGGTGACAGTGATGTAGTTGTCGGAGTAAATCAGGATGTTATCAGCCAATCCCTTGAAAATGAGTCGTACAACGTTCCGATTGTTGTTGCAGAGGGCATGAAGCCAGTGAGCGGTGAGGACGCAAAGATCGTTTATAATTTCAGGACAGAGAAGAAAATTCAGCTTGAAGAGGACGAAAAGGGACAGGTAAATTTCAAGGACCTCGATCTCGTGGAGAATGTCGTGGCCGGTCAGCTTCTTGCTACAAAAACCAAAGCGACGGAAGGTAAGCCAGGGCGAACCGTTACGAATAGAATTCTTGAGTCAAAAGACGGAACTGATGTGGATTTCAATCTGGGGAAGAACACGGAACTATCTTCTGATGGGATGAGTGTGATTGCTACCATCAACGGTCAGGTGACACTCTTCAATCAAAAGATAAATGTTGAGCCTATATTTGAGGTCAAGGGTGATGTGGATATACACACCGGAAATATTCTGTTCCTCGGCACGGTTATTGTGAAGGGTAATGTTGAGGATGGCTTTTCCATAAAAGCAGCGGGTGATATTGAGATAATGGGCAGCGTCGGGAAATGTCTCCTCGACGCTGAGGGTGATGTACACATCAAGCAAGGTATAATGGGAAAACTGGGCGGTGTCATCAAGGCGGGAGGTTCCGTTTGGGCCAAGTTTCTTGAACAGGTAAACGTAACTGCAGGGAAGAATGTCTTCGTGCAGGATGGCATTATGCACTGCCAGGTGGATGCGACTGAAAAGGTAGTCTGTTTCGGCAAAAGGGCGACCATTGTGGGGGGAAGGATCAGAGCGGGCGAAATTGTGAATACAAAAGTACTTGGATCAGTTTCCTTCACGGAAACGGTCGTTGAAGTTGGCGTTGACCCGAAATCGAGACAGAGACTCCACGACATAGAAAAAGAAAAGAATGAATGTGATAACTCTCTGGAAAAACTTAATGCAAACATCAACACACTTGAGAATCAGAAGAAACTGAGGCGAAGTTTTAGCGATGAGAAAGCGGAACTCCTCGAAAAGATGCTTTCTTCACGTGAGGAGCTGAGCATCAGGTTGAATGAGATAAACGAGGAGATGAATGAGTTGAAATCTTATCTAAAGCTCCTCAAAACCATCGGGAAGGTTTCTGTTTCCAAGGATGTATTTCCTGGAACGAGAATCGCGATCAAGGATATCTACTATGATGTGTCCAACGAGTTCAAATACGTGACCTTCATACTTGACAGCGGTCGGATAAGAATTCGTAAGTACGAGCCTGTTAACGTTGAAGAACTCATTGGGAAGAGGTACCGATAGTGGCGATACTACCTATAGACATACAGGCGCTCCTCGTGAGGATGGACAGCGTCAGCAAAATGCAGCAGGCGCAGCAGGAGGGGATATCCATAGCTCAGAGCATCAAAGGGAGCGAGCTGAGTGAGCTGGCACAGGTGCAGTCGAGCAGAGTCAACGATGTAAAACCTCATCCCGATAATAACAGCAAAATCGAAGACGAACAGAAGAAGCAGCGCAAAGCACTCCTTGCCAAGAGAAAGAAGGAGGAGGGCAGGGAGAAAAAGAGACAACAGAGCCTCTTTGAGGAACCCTTCAAAGGTACCCATATCGATACAGAAAGATGAGCCTCATCCTCGTAATAATCATAAATATCATTCTCATATTCATTGCCTTTGTTGCACTGAACAGCAGAATTAAAAAGAACAGCGCCTTCGCTCAGATAGAACGATACACAAAGGAAGTCGAAAATCTCATTGTGCAATTGAACGCCGCTGTGGATGATGTGGTAAATGTCGCTGAGGATCGCGTAGAAGAGCTGAAAGGGGTAATTGCAAAGGCAGAGGAGCTTTTGAAGAATCCGAAGATCAAACGTGTTCTCTCAACACAGAAAAAGGAGAAATCCGAAAGCGTCAAATCTGATACCGGAGAAAAGGACACCCAGAACCTCATGGAAAAGACAAAACATCTCCTCTCCATGGGGCACTCAAAGGCTGAAATAGCGAAACTGCTAAAGATAAACAGAGCAGAGGTTGATTTTCTGGAATCACTAAGTAAGAAGTGAAGAGCAATTC
>CAYFYU010000075.1:0-2283 GCA_964347455.1 uncultured Spirochaetota bacterium
AGTACTGAAAGTCCTGTTAAGGGCTGAAAGTGCTGTCAAGTACTGAAAGTCCTGTCAAGGGGCGGTAGCTTTTTGTAACCTTCAAAGGTACTCCTGCTAGTCTAGTTATAGAAGATTTCTTTATGGGAAAAACGATCATAGTCGCCAATCAGAAGGGCGGCGTAGGAAAAACAACAACGATCGTAAATCTTTCCGCCTACATTGCAGAGGCGGGAAAGAAAACACTGGTTATTGATCTTGACTCACAGGGTAACAGCTGCTCCGGTTTTGGGGTGCAGAAGAGCAGAAATGATAAGAGCCTCTATGAGGTTATTTTAGGGTTGGCAGGGATAGAAGAGATCATAACCCCCACCAAAGTGGAGAAACTCTGGATTATTCCATCCAACATAAATCTCTCCGGCGCACAGGTTGAAATGGTGGGAATGAAGGGCCGGGAGCTCAAACTCAAGAGTGCCATTGATCCCCTGAAAAAACGATACGATTACATTTTTATCGATGCACCGCCCTCACTTGGACTCCTTACCATAAATGGACTTGTTGCATCGGACTCTGTGATCATTCCAATTCAATGTGAGTACTATGCACTGGAGGGGCTCAGCCAGCTTCTTCATACCATAAACCGGGTCAAATCGAAACTCAACAACAATCTGATTCTAGAAGGGGTTTTACTCACTATGTATGATACGAGAACCAATCTATCACGTCAGGTTGTGGAGGAGGTAATTTCCTATTTCAAGGAGAAGGTATACAGAACGATAATACCAAGAAATATCAGACTCGCTGAAGCACCGAGTTTTGGTGAGCCGATCAATATTTACGATCCGAAGAGCATTGGTGCGATCAGCTATTATAAATTATCAAAGGAAATTTTGTACAATGGGGAAAAGAGCGTTGGGTAGGGGCTTGGATGCCCTTTTTGAAGAAACAGGGGAAGTTATCCACGGTGAGCACTTCCCGAATATCAGTATTAACTCTATTATACCGGCAAAACATCAGCCTAGAAAAACCTTCTACGATGAAAAGATACGGGAGCTTGCTCAATCGATACGGGAAAATGGGCTCTTGCAACCGGTCATTCTCGTTCAGAGGGGCGAGAACTATGAACTCATCGTTGGGGAACGACGTCTTCGGGCCGCACGAATCGCTGGATTGAAGGAGCTACCCGCAATCGTGAAAGATTATTCCGAGGAAAAGGCGCTTGAAATTGCCCTGATAGAGAATATTCAGCGGGAGGACCTCAACCCCATCGAAGAATCCCGTGCCTACAAGATGATCATTGAACGTGAAATGATAACCCAGGAAGAGCTGTCGAAACGAGTGGGAAAGTCAAGGAGCTACATTGCAAACATGATACGCCTCCTTGAATTACCCGAAAAGGTGCAGGAATATGTTTCACGTGGAACAATTTCGGTTGGCCAGGCGAAGGCGGTTCTATCCCTGCCCGATACAAAAGCTCGGGAAGCTATGGTACGGAAAATTCTGGATCAGAATTTGACCGTGAGAGAAGTGGAAAAACTGACAAGAAAGCGGGGTGTTCCACGTGGAACAAAACCGGGTTACAGGGAACCCTTTGTTGAAGAAATTGAAGAACGGCTTCGCTCCAAACTCGGTACCAAGGTAACGGTAAACTATCGCGAAGGAAAGGGCTGGATTCGAATTGAATTCTACTCTGCAGAAGAGTGCGAGAGAATCATTGAAGAGATAACTTCATGAGGAGTATTCATGGCATTTACACCATTCTATATCATCATTGCGGTCTGGATCTGCATCTCACTGGTTATATTTTTTGTTCTTTTGAAGATTCCCGCCCCCTATGGGAGACACACCCGTCCGGGATGGGGACCCACCATGAGTGCAAGGGTCGGCTGGTTTGTTATGGAGCTTCCCTCAGTGCTGACCTTTTTCCTCCTATTTTTGACCGGTACCGCAGAAAAAAGTGTTACATCCCTTCTATTTCTCATTTTCTGGGAATTACACTATATCAATAGAGCGTTCATCTTTCCTTTTCGCATAAGGGGCGATCGACAGCAGATGGCCCTGACAGTCATGCTCATGGCCTTCCTTTTCAACGTAATGAACGGTTTTATAAACGGCTTTTACCTCTTCACGATTGCAGGGAGGTACAACTTGGAGTGGCTGGTGGATGCACGATTCATAAGCGGGGTGCTCCTGTTCTTCATGGGTTTTGTAATCAACCAGGTTTCAGACGCGATTTTGAGAAACCTGAGGAGCAGGAATAACAGCACAGATAATGTAAAGGGCCGTTACAGTATTCCAAGGGGC
>CAYFYU010000075.1:2293-3173 GCA_964347455.1 uncultured Spirochaetota bacterium
TCCAAACTATTTCGGAGAAATTATCGAATGGCTTGGATGGGCTCTCTTAACCTGGTCGGTTTCCGGCCTCGCATTCTTTATATGGACAACTGCAAATCTCCTGCCCCGTGCCCTCGCCCATCATCGCTGGTACGTTGAGCAGTTTCCCGAATATCCAAAGATTCGCCGAGCAGTCTTCCCTTTTTTAATATGATAAGAACGATTAAATTATTGTTTCAAATTATTTTATCTATATTATTGATCTTCTATTAAGTTAAATAAGGAAAGAAGACATGCAAAAATTAGCAATCAATGAAGGGCCGAAGGCAATTCCAGAAAGACTGGATTTACCCGATTGGCCTATAATAACCGCTGAGGATGTGAAGGCGGTACAGAGGGTTGTTGAGAGCAAAAACCTCTGGGGAAAAGATAATCCGGAGGTGGTCGCATGGGAAAAAGAGTATGCAGATTATACGGGTATGAAATATTGCCTTGCTCTGAACAGCGGTACTGCTTCTCTGCATGCCTGTATTGCCGGCATCGGTACGGAACCGGGTGATGAAATACTGGTGCCCGCATTGACCTTTCTTGCTTCGGCGACCGCCGTGCTCCATCACAATGCAATTCCAGTGTTCGTCGATATAGACCCCCGAACGTTTAATATCAATCCCGCTAAAATCGAGGAGAAGATCACTGACCGTACAAAGGCTATCATGGCCGTGGACTACCATGGATTGCCAGCAGATTACGATGCCATATACAAAGTCGCTCAAAAGCACGGATTGGTTGTTATAGAGGATGGCTCTCAGGCAGGCGGGGCATCATACCATGGAAAAAAGGTGGGGAGTCTGGGAGAGATTTGCGGAGCAAGCACTATGCCACTGAAACCCATTCCGGGAGG
>CAYFYU010000075.1:3183-20500 GCA_964347455.1 uncultured Spirochaetota bacterium
ACGACAAACAATGAAACTTACCGAAACCTGGCTGATATGGTGAGAATGTTTGGAGAAATCGTGGGAAGTGGTGAGGAAAGGCACTACAATGCATATACCATGGGGTGGAACTACCGTATTACACCATTTTCAGCTGCAGTGGCTCGAAGCCAGCTGAGGAGAACCGACAAGTATATGTCTGCCCGTAGAGAAAGAGCAGCGTATATTTCAAAGAATCTGTCCGAGCTACCGGGTATTATCCCGCCCCATGTACCGGAGGGTCTAACGCACTCATACTATATTTATTACTTTAAGCTGGACCCTCATGCTGCCGGTCTGAAAGTCCCGGTGGGCAGGTTTCGAAAAGCAGTACAGGATATACTTCGTGCCGAAGGGGTTTTTGTCAAATTTTCTCAGCGCACGCCGATTCCTGGTCAGGCACTATTTCAGATAAAGCGGGGATATGGGAAAGGATTTCCATGGGCTAGCAAATTTGGGAGGGATGTGGATTACAGTATCACTGAATTCCCTGTGACACTTGATGTACTTGAAAGATCGTTGGCTTTGGATGTTCGTTTCCTCAATCCCCTTACCACAAGAGAAACCCAGAACAAACTTCTTGATTCGTTTCGAAAAGTCTGGGAACACCTTGATGAAGTAGCGGCTTACGCAGAGGCTGTTGATTATATTCACCCCTGGGAGGAACTCTCAAAGCTTCCTCCGCAACAGCAAATTGTGGAATATGTATCCGATAATCTGGATCAGATTTTTCAGGATTAAATTTGATAATGTCGGCTATCAATTGTTCGTAGAGATTCCAATTGCATATATTCAGGATCCTTTTTTCCAGAGTCTACATTCTTATCGTATGGGTGGTGCTGCTCTGTTTTCCAAGCATAGTGCAAAGATCATTTGCCGAATATCCAACACCGTCTCCTGTTGCTGTTGAAGGTTCATCATCCCGGCATAAGGAGAGAAGTTTCGTAATAGTACCCCTTTTTTTCTACACCCCTGAAACGTTGCTGGGTGGCGGTGTTGCTTTCAATTATTCCTACCATCCGTGGTCCGGGAAGGATTCGATATCCAGAGCGTCCAGGTTTACCGCAACCACGATCTATACGCAAAACAATCAGTTCAATGTGGAGTTTATCGGTGACAATGATCTCATAGCGGGGAGATACAATCTCTTTTCCAACATAGCGCTTAGCAACTACCCCGATAGATTCTTCGGCATCGGAAACGACACATCCATTGATGACGAAGAGACCTATACACACCGTTATGCACTCCTGCGCGCCATTTTTTCAAAGAGGCTGTTGCCCTCCTTTTTGGTTGGCGTCCAGTATGAATTCGAATACAGCAACAACGTGGATTTGGAACCAGGAGGACTCCTCTCAAGCGGAGCGATTACCGGTAGCAATGGAGGGATCGATTCTGGCATCGGACTTCGTGCTCTATGGAACAATAGGGACGAGGTGTACTTTCCGACACGAGGCTATACATTCCAGACCTCACTAATGTTTTTCAACAGAGTACTTGGATCAGACTACAGCTTTACCCGTTATACCCTGGATGCTCGTGGCTACCTCCCCCTGTGGTTAAAATCAGTGCTGGCGGCACAGCTATTCATGAATTTCACCGATGGAAGGGCACCCTTCCATCAGCTTTCGCTGCTCGGCGGAAAGGACATGCTGCGTGGCTACTATCTCGGCCGCTACAGGGACAATCACATGGTCCTGGCTCAGGTCGAGTGGCGCCAACCGCTGTTTTGGCGTCTCGGTGTAGTGGGATTCGCCGGAGTCGGTGATGTTGCATCGGATATAACCGGTTTCAGCCTCCGGGAGTTTAAATACTCCCTTGGAGGTGGAATTCGGTATCAGGTCGACCCGCGAAATAAAATAAATATTCGGCTGGATGTGGGATTTGGAAAGAAAAGTCGTGGGGTGTACTTTGCCCTTTTCGAGGCATTTTAATCTGTTTTGATAACGTTGGAAGGCGATAATGGGTGCAAAGTTGATGCTGTATGCAGAAAGGAATTGCTATAGGTGGGATTTCACCCTACAATGCTAGCTAGAATTTGCTGCTATCAGGTTGGAGGGGAACATCGGTAATCAGTTAGAGCATGAAGACCCGCAGTATAGGGAATTTTTTTTAAGCTTACCTTACCTATCGGAACAGATAATTCCCTACATTGGAAACAAGCGCCGGCTGCTTCCGCTTATCTATGAGGGCCTGAGAGACGTATTTCCGAACGGAATGCACGGAATGAGATTTTTCGACCCCTTTTCCGGCAGCGGCGTTGTGGCAAGGCTTGCAAAACACCTCGGATTTAGTGTATATGCCAATGATTGGGAGCACTATGCGTATTTGATCGGCTATGCATACGTTAAAATCGACAGTGAGGATCTAAAAGATATGTACAGGCGGTGGGGTGGTATCGAAGGTATCCTGTCCCACCTGAACAACCTTCCCAACCCTGAACCATTTGAGGAGTATGTTGCACAGTACTACAGCCCGCGGGATGATGCGCATCCCGATTATCGGCGGGAGCGGCTTTTCTACACCCGATCCAACGGCCTCATTATCGATGCGATAAGAAACGAGATAGAGCGGCTCTATCCCGTGTCCCAGATTATCGGCGATGAGCTACTCTTTCGTGAAAAAGCACTTCTCCTCGCACTCCTCATCCATCAGGCAGCAACCCATACGAATACCTCGGGCGTATTTAAAGCTTATCACAAGGGATTCGGAGGATTTTCCGGTGATGCCCTGAGCCGTATTCTCAAACCTATCTCGCTGCCCTTTCCGGTACTGATAGATTCTGAACAGGAACACTTTGTATTTGCTGAGGATGCCAACAAACTGCTCGACAGCGACCTCTTTCGTAAGACATCATTTGATGTAGCGTACCTCGATCCACCCTATAATCAACACCAGTACGGGAGCAACTACCACATGCTCAACACTATTGCACGGTGGGACCGGATTCCAACCGGCAATGGGAAGGCTGGTATTCGCAAGGACTGGATTGACACTCGCTCTGAGTACTGCTATCAGGACGGGGCACCCCGTGCTTTCGGTGAGCTGCTCGGGCGGCTTCATGCCCGTCATATTTTGGTCAGTTATAGCACCGAGGGAATCATTCCCTGGAAAGAACTTCTCAGCCTTTGTTCTAATAAAGGGAAGATACGTCTCAAGACCAATGAATATATAAAGTACAGAGGCGGGAAGCAGAGCATATACCGTTTGAATAACAACATCGAGTTCATTATCATCATTGATACAGAGAAGAAAACTCTCCCTGTTGATCTTAAAGATATCGACAACATTTTAATCGACCGTGAATTGAATCTTCAGTCAAAGAAGTGTTATGTTGAGGAGCTTTTACGTAGCCACTTCATTGTTGATAAGAAGGAGCAGAGAATAGGGTTTCGGAATGGGGGGCAGACGATCTGGATCAAGACACGGGGATTTTTCAGGTTAGAAGAGGAGAATCTCGCAGGGAGGCTGGAAAGTTTAAACTTGTCCTCACATGCATCACTTGCGGTCAAACGCTCGCTATTTGAGAAACTGAGGGAATGCGAGTGCAAGGATAAGGTTCAGGAACTGACGGAGATACTCCGTATCGTACAAACAAGAGGTGGTGATTACCAGTATCTTATCTCTCTGATACCGGGAATACTGCGAAAAATAGCACACAAAAAGTATCGGAACCTATTCCTCAACACCCTCGAGAGTATACGATCACTGGAAGTGCGTTTGCCTGAAGCTTATGTGAAAATAGCGGGGAAGATAGAAGAAGTTGAACAACTGGCACTGAAGAGGTTTTCAGGGTAACCAGAACTAGGCATCCTCAACGAGCATATCATCTTTACAGGATTCACCCTTTATATTGAGCAGTTTGCCGTTTCTCGGAAGTTGATCGAGTCGGATGATAAGTGTTATGTTGTCTTCGGTTTTGAGTGTTGCCACCTTTTTCAGTATGTTGATTTCACAGAGGGTGACCGTTTTTCCCTCGAATTCGAATACGCTTCCCTCTTCGATATAATTCTTCTTGAATTCGCAGTAGGCCTCGTGCTCATAGGCGAGACAGCAGAGTAGTCTCCCGCAGGCACCGGATATCTTCGAAGAGTTGAGCGTAAGGTTTTGATCTTTGGCCATTTTAATGGTGACCGGCTGCAGCTCGTGTTTTATGGCGTTGCAGCAGAAATCTCTCCCGCATACGCCGAACCCTCTAACAATTTTTGCCTCGTCCCGGGCGCCGATCTGCCTGAGTTCAATTCTTCTTTTGAACACAGAGGCAAGGTCCTTTACCAGCTCTCTGAAATCCACGCGGCCATCAGCGGTGAAGTTGAATATGATCTTCTGATTGTCGAGAAAGTGGTGAATGCTGACGAGCTTCATATCGAGTTCATGCTTTTTTATCTTCTCAAGAGTTATTTCAAAGGCATCTTTCTCTTTCCGCTCATTATCACTCTTTTTTTTCAAATCTTCCTCTGTACATCGCCGCAGTATTTTGCGTATCTCCGTATCCTCAGGTAAGAAACGGCTACATCCTGAGATAATTGCGATCTCAGGACCGTTCACCGTTTCAACTACGTAAAGTGCTCCTCTTGTAACGGTGAAATCGGGAACTTCAAGATAACAGGTCTCGTTGTTGAATAGAATCCTCCCGATTATGATCTTTTTTTCCTCACACATCTTTTATAACCTCACTTATACAGGTCAATTAATAATCCACGAATTTCATCTAGAGTGGATAACAGCTCGATATTCTGAGCCTGCTGTGACAAAACGAGCTGCGTCAAGGCCTGGAGTTTTTCATCGATTATTTTGGCTACCGTATATATCTTTTGTTTCATTCTGCCGCCTGTATAATGCTCGACTTGAAACATATGGTCGGTGACATATTCCAGAAAATCCTTTACCATCGATTTATAAATTTTAAGGAGTTCCTGGGTAGGAGTCTGGTAAAACTGTTGGCCCTGTTCCGTTATTGCATCGACAAGCTTGTCGAATTCAAGGTGGAGCTTTTCAGTTTGGGCAAACTGCAATTCGTCGTAAAATCTGCTCTGAACGATATTGATGCCTTCCTGGTGAGATTTCTTTGTCTTTTTGCCCTTGATCTTGATATTCTGCTTATCCCTGCTTGTTTTTTCCATCTCAATCATGGTAAAGTCTCCTCTTTACATGAGAGTATATGGAATCACCGATCTCCTCTCTACTCTTACCCCTTCCATCTATGATAACAAAGAGATCTCCAAATCGGGATGCAAGCTCAAGATACCCTGCACGTACCTTTTCTTGAAAGGCCAGCCCCTCTCTCTCTATCCTATCTCCATCGGGATAGTGCATTTTCTTGAGGCTGTTGTTCTTGGCCTTTGAGAGACCATCCTCCGGTGCAATATCAATGTAAAAAACAATATCGGGTACAACGTTATTTACTGCAAAGAGATTCATCTTGAGCAGAAACTCATAAGGTGCAACTTCTCGGACCAATCCCTGATAGACAAGCGTTGAGTATAGATATCGCGAACTGATGACAATGGAATTCCCTTTAAGGGTCGGTTCAACAATCTTTGCAACATGTTCTGCCCTATCGGCGAGAAAAAGAAAGAGCTCGGTTTTTGCACTGATATCAAATTCAGGATTGAGAAGAATATTTCGTATCCTCTTTCCCTCCTCTGTTCCACCGGGCTGCTCCGTTACGATACAGCTGTACCCTTCAGCTCTAAGTTTCTCCGACAGTATGTGCGCCTGTGTCGATTTTCCCGATCCGTCGGGACCCTCAAGTGCTATAAAATACCTTTTTTTCAAGGTCTGTTCCTCTGCCGCGCATGATTCAGTATTCGGCTCTTGGTGGGTGGAAATGCTGTTAAGTACCGTAGGTACGGTTGGGAAATCAGGTAACTTTCTGTTTAACCCTTTGAGGAGTCGCTTTGTTCTCGACACCCTGCGTCACCGTGGCGCTCGCCGGTATCCTGTACTTGTCCTCGTAAGTTGGTTCCGGCGACTCAATTTCTGGTGACTCATGGGTAAGGAAAAAATCATTCTTGATTTTTTCCAATTTATCTTTATTTTCAATTATCTCACACTTACCGTTAAAAACGACACCCTCCTCGATAATGAGACGCGGTGTTCTGATACTTCCGTTTAACACTCCGGTTGAAAGGAGGGTAATCCGTTCCGTTGCAGTGATTTCCCCCTTGACATCTCCCCCAATAACGACGGTTCCGGCAACTATTTCACATTCAGCCCTTCCGTTTTTGCCAATTAACACTTTTCCGTTTGTTCTTACTTTTCCGTAAAAGGCCCCATCTATTCTCAGGAGACCGTTCAGGTCAAAATCTCCTCGTAGAGTTGTGCCCTCTCCTATAATGCTGTTTACGAATGACTCTCCATTCGCATACTGCATATTTTCATTCATGAATACATAATCCTGAGTCAGTAGTATTCTATACTACATACTTTCTATCTTAATTCGTCCCTAATTTGTGGTTTCAGGTGTAGTTCATTTTTCCACACCCTTAATAGTAACACCAATGTAGGGAAAAAACAAATAGGAATCGGTTGTTTCCGGCAAGCCCTCTTCCGCTGGAATCTTAGAATTCAGTGGTCATAAAGATCAGGGGATCGACGGCAGTAGTACCGATTCGAACCTCATAGTGCAGGTGAAAACCTGTTGCCCTCCCAGTTCTGCCGAGAAATGCAATGATATCGCCCTTCTGTACACGCTTTCCTTCATATGCAGCGATTCTCGATAGGTGGCCGTAGAGTGTCTGAAAGCCGTATTCGTGCTGAATCTGCACAGTTCTGCCATATCCACCTTTCATACCGGCAAACACGACCACACCGTCCGCAGTTGCACGTACAGGTGCACCTGGCCACCAGCTTACATCAACTCCCTGATGCATGGCCCATTTACCGGTGAATGGGGAACGTCTCGTGCCGAAGGTTGACGTGAGGAATCCCCCCCCAATGATGGGCCAATTGTTCGGAATCTTCTGGATTATTTCGTCTCTCGCTTCGAGAAACTTTTTAAAATTCTTTAAAACCCTTTTACTTGCAGCGATATCGGCGTTTATTCTCTGCACCGTCTTCAGTTCCGATTCATAGTCATTTTTGCTCTTTAAGCCGATTATTTCCGACAGGTTCTTGATTTCAGTTTCAGGACCGCCGAGACCAAAAATGTTTTCCGATTGATTTGCACCAAGCAGCTGTATTATGTCTTTAATATTGTTCTTGTACTCCAGAACCTCTTTATCAAGAGAAGAAATCTCCTCCTGGAATAGCTGCAAAGCGGTGATGTTCCCCTCCTGGGAATTCTTCATCTCCTCCATCTCATTCTTGGTAAGAGTATAACGTGAGGTTGAAATAAAGAATGTTACGACGATACCCACAAGAACCACTACAAGAAACGAAATGGTAAACAAAGAAATCTGAAAGTTAAATATCTTCTTTTCAGAATGGGGAATAAGCATGACCGTTAGTTTTTCCTTCCCCTTCTGAACAAACCTTTTGTATGAGTAAACAATTACTCGTTTTAAAAAGAGGAGATGCGTTTTTAGATAAGAGAAAAACCGTTTTTCCAGCTTTTTATATTCGGACACCCATTTCTCCCTGTTTTATTCTGAGCTGCATAATATTAACATAACCCGATAAAAAGTCAACAATAATATGTATGCACACATAGTTATATCGGTCAGATTGACCAATAAATTTATGTATCGAGGCTACATATAAATTAAACAAGAATTTCTTTGCGTTTTCCATTGAATTTTGGGCCTGACTTCAGTACTTGACAGCACTTTCAGTACTTGACAGCACTTTCGGCCCTTGCATGAACCAACGTTGATATCTCAACGAGTCAGATTCCCCTAATTTCTCGTAGGATTTTTGATAGCTGATTGCCGCCGATTAGATCTATCTGCCGGGGCAAAGCGAATTCAACCGCTTCCGGTCTGAACTTAAAGGGGGATATGCACACAGCCTTGATACAGCGAACTTTTTTCGCTTCCTCGAGCAGATTTTTAATTGCATTGAGACCAAGGCTTACTGCATCCCTGTAAATTTTGAAATAGATATATTGCCGATTGACACTGCGCATTACGTTGAGTCTTGGAGCAGCGATAATGTTGGTAATACTCGATTTTACATGCCCAATATCAATAACATCATAGCCAAGATGTCGAACGATATCGAGGCATATTGTTTCGAACACCGGAATCGAGCTGGTCAGAAAGTCCTTCATATTATCATCGGCTCGTAAATCCTGATACTGATCGAGCTTTTTTTCCACATCTCTGTAGGTTGAATCTATTCGTCCAATACCTTCCCACTGCTCGATTGCCTCAGCGAGTTTGCCGTGTGATTCATAGAGTTCAGCAAGTGCGTATTTTATTGCCAAGAGCGCTCGTTGATCCCTTCCAGTGGCAGATGAAATACCCTTTTTATATTCGTCAACCGCACTTTCGAACTCACCCATCTCCTTATGGCAGTTTCCCTTTTGAAGAAACGCCCGTACTTTAAATTCTGATGCCCGTTGAGAAGCCTCGAAGTAGGTCAGCGCCTTTGTAAAATCTCTTCCATCAGCATAGAGCCGGCCAAGGTAGTAGTAAGCCTGATAGTTTTGCGGGTCGTATCTGACTGCTCTTGAGAGATAGGTCATTGCATCCCGAACATTATTGGCGTGATACATGATGATCCCAATGTAGCCAAGGCTCTGCGCATGAGTTGGATTGTACTTGATCGTTTTATCGAAATAGGTGACTGCCTGTTCAAGATTGCCCCTGTCATAGAATATCTTTGCGATATTGAATAGATAGCGATGATTCTTCGGGTCCTCACGCTGTAATTCGAACAGCTCCGCAAGTGCTTCGTCCTCTTTTCCGAGCTTTATATAGCAGTTGGCCAATCCCTCCCTGATTTCTTTTTGAGAGGTGAGGTAGGGTTTCCTTCGGATCTTTATACAGTAACGGTATTCAACCACGGCCATCGAATAGTTACCCTCTCTGCGGTAGCATTCTGCGAGGAGGAAGTGTGCATCTATTGAACCACCCTGCTTTATTATGAGCGTTCTCAGGTTACGCATTGAGTTCCGTGTGTCGCCCGCCTGTATCTGTTGCCAGATCCTTTGAAGTTTTTTTGGTTTCCGGAATATCTTGAAGTATGTCAGGAAGGAAAGAACGCTAAGTATAACTATTCCAAGAATAATTATTGTTAGACTCATGCCGTACTCTGCTCAAAGTGTTCCGTGTAATTTTTCTTGTAAATGCGAAGGGAATCGATGTCCCATAAAACAATCTCTATCAACTCTAGAGACCTGTTCTTCTTCAAGAATTGCCTCAAGACGGTGAATATGGTTTCTGCGCATTCTTCGGGAGGAAATCTTGTTATGCCGATGCTCAGATCGGGAATGGCAATACTCTTGAAGCGATGCTTATTTGCGAGTTTCAAGCTGCTCTGCAGCGCCAGAACGATGCTCTGTTTCGTTATCTGTCCATCGTATTCCATTAGTGCGGCATGAATAACTGCTCCGGACTTGAGATTTCCTCCACTGGTCAGCACCGCTTCACCTATGTTTATTGTACCATATTGTGCGCATTCATCAACAATCCTGCTTCCACCCTTTGCCTTTATCGCTCCACCCAAGCCTGAACCGAGGATTAGACGATTATTGGCCGTGTTGATGATGGCATCGGTTTCCCGCTCAGTTATATCTCCCTTCAGCAATTCGATCCTGAACTTTTTCATATTTACACGAAAGTCCTCCCGGAACTCGAACAGAGCATTGTATCATAAAAAGGTATATTATGCCTGCTTTTTTTATAGATCGGCACCTATCCCTGTATTTAGACCTGCCATAGGTCCTGTCATGAATCACAAATCCTGCCACAGGCTGAAAGTCTTGCCAAGGTTCCTCCACAAGAATTCAGATAAGGCAAGTTTAGTACGGAAGAGGGAATTGTCCACCCCGGGGATCAAGTATGACTGGATGAGTAAAGAAACCGGTCGATCTTTTTGAGGAAGCTTTCACTCTCAATTGGTTTTGTTATTACAGAATCGACACCACTGTTCTTTACCTTTTCCAGTTCTTTTGGATCGGTAATAGATGTCACCGCAACAATGGGAATCTTCTTGAGTCGGGGATTGCTTCTGATCTTTTTTGTTACCTCGAATCCGTCGAGATCGGGAATGAGGAAGTCAAGGAGAATGAGATCTGGATACCATTCCGCGATCATCACCCCGGCATCAAATCCGGAACCGGTAGTTCGCGTTTCTGCGTCTGGAATGCGTTCAAGTATTTTTGAAGCGATTTGAAGAAAATCGGGATCATCATCAACCACAAGTATCTTCCTCTTCTTCGCCTCCTCTAGCTCCCTCGGTATGGGCATTCGGTTCTGCGTGAGAAACGTGATCAGGTCACTCCACTTCACCCTTCGATGACCACCAGGTGTCGAGTATGCTTTGAGCTTTCCCGTTTCGATCCATCGAATCACTGTGCGTATATTCACCTGACAAAATTTTCCGATTTGATATGTTGTGTAAATCTTTTCAGGCAAAGTATTTGCCTCCTTGTTATCAACAATGATAAATAAACTAACTATTATTGAAAATATAATGCACTTCTGCGCCAGTGTCAAGAATTAACGAAAAATTAATAATGAAAAAAGACCATGTTTTTTTAGTATTTTCAGAGAGAGGATGCACCTCAAGCACCGAATTTGGCAAGCTTTCCGGCATGGGCCATAACGAGAGGCATCAGGTCGATTGAGTTGATGATCCCCAGAGTTCCCCCGAGCAGTTCAGTCTCACCGAATTTATTAATACCCGAGTTTCTACTCCATTTCGATCTGAGCAGCATTGGGATCGGGTGCCATGAGTGAGCCGTATAGGCCGCAGGAGTTGAGTGATCCGCTGTAACCACGAAAACATCGGGTTTCAGGTCCAGGATCATTCCAATATGTTTGTCGACCTCTTCGATGACAGATACCTTTTCTGAGAAATTGCCATCCTCTCCACGGCTGTCCGTGTATTTTATGTGGACAAAGTAAAAATCGTACGTTCCCCATACCTCCTGCAGTCTCTCAAGCTGCGGCACCACACCACTTTCGGTTTCTATAACATCCATTCCAACCAGTGATGCAAGCCCCCGGTACATCGGATACCCTGCAATAGCACATGGTTGCAGCCCGTAAATCTCCTGAAAGGGTGGAATCTTCTGAAAGAGGGCAAATCCTCTGAGCAGTATGCCGTTTGCTGGACGTTCTTCCCTGAGCTTTTGATGAACCTCACTGATGAAACGATTGAGTATCTCTGCAGTTTGAACAGATGCTGGATCATCGTCGAGGGGTTTGACTTGAAGGGGAGGAACGCCAGTTTTCTGCGGGTCAGTTTCAGAGATGCGTTCTGAAAATTGTCTTCCCCGAAAAACCAGCGCTGCCCGGTGTTCCTTCTCCGTTTCTATAAAGAATTGAGTTCCTGGAAGGCCTATCTCTCTGATTTTCTCACACATTGCCTGGTTGGTCTCATCGGGTATGCGCCCTGCTCTTCGGTCTGCAACGTAACCCGATCCATCGATGGTTGCGAAGTTCACCCGTGCGGCCAGATCTCCGTCTTGAATGGGAAATTTGACCCCTAAAGCTGAGAGTATACCTCTGCCTATGATAAACTCAAGAGGATCGTATCCGAAAAGAGCGAGATGTCCAGGTCCGCTTCCCGGTGTAATGCCGGGTAGGATCGGCACCATGAGTCCGGTTTCAGATTCCCCTGCCAGCCTGTCAAGGTTCGGTGTATGTGCAGTTTCCAGTTCCGTTTTCCCTTTCTGTGGCAATCTCCCGAGTCCGTCGAGAACAAGAAGCACTATCCTTTCGTTAGAGGGCTGTTTCAACTGTTTTATGAGTTCGTGTCGATTCATCGGAATCTCCTCTGTTTCCTCTATTCCATTAATCCGAGTCGTCAAAGAGGGACGCCAGATACTCATCGACATCGAAGTCGACGAGATCCTCGATCTTCTCACCCACACCCGCATAGAGAATTGGAATTCGAAGCTTTCCCGAAATCGAGCAGGCAATCCCGCCTCTGGCTGAAGAGTCAAGTTTCGTCAAAATGATGCCATCCACACCGATGTACTGATTGAAGGTCAAAGCCTGCGAAACGCCGTTCTGGCCGGTTGTTGCATCGAGGGTCAGCAGCTTGAATTTCTGTGCGTTGGGGATCTTTTTATCGAGTATTCTCCCGATCTTCGCAAGTTCCTCCATAAGCCTTTCCTTGTTGTGGAGCCTTCCTGCCGTATCGATAAGGAGAAAGTCTACCGCTCTACTCTGAGCGGAATCACAGGCATCAAAGACGACGGCGCCAGGGTCTGAACCCTGATACTGCTTTATCAGTGGAACACCGGCTCTCTTGCTCCAGATTACAAGCTGTTCGATTGCGGCATCTCTGAAGGTGTCGGCAGCTGCTATTAGTATTTTCTTCCCCTCCTCTTTGAGCTTGTATGCGAGTTTTCCAACCGTTGTGGTTTTACCGGTACCGTTGACTCCGAATATGAGAAAAACACACATCCCGTTTGGGGAGAATGCAGGAATTTCAAGTGTCATACGGTCTTTTATAATTGTTTTGAGCCCAGCGATCACCTGATCAGTTCCAGCCCCTGACAATCGAGATCGCAGCTCATCGACCACATCTGTGGTAAAGTCGATACCGAAGTCTGAGGAGATGAGCAGTTCTTCAAGATCGGTGAGAATCTCCTCGTTCTCCCTCTTTCCTTTGAAGAGGTTGTTCAATTTCTGCGAAAGTTTCAGATTTTTTAATCGCATGTTAAAAGGGAACCTCTTTTGTGACGAGCGGTATCTCCCGAATAGGTGTGCGGCTATATATGTTAAAATACTTCAGTGTCTCGATGAACGAAAAGGTAAAAATACCCCCAGCCAGAACCAGTGAGGAAACGGTGAGGTATGAGTACACTGTGGCCCTTCGGTCTGCATCATCGGCACCCTGCGGATCGGTATTCTCCAGCAAATCGGCATTCTGCTGGTTGAGCGTTGAGAGCACACCAAAGAGAATGGCTCCGCCAAGAGAACCGAAACCGGTCCAGGACAGGATCTTCGCCCGTTTTTTGTGGCGTTCCGCTTTTTGGAGAAGCTCCTCCTGTATACCGGTTCGAATGAGTGTAATGAAAACTTCACCGCCATCTACTGGAAGATCTTCCAGGGCGATTAACTCTGTACTATAACCTTCCTTTATCAGAGTAAGTGTTCGATCTTCGAACCCGACACTTAAATAAACGGGTGCAATACCGAAGTACTGTTCATCTATGTAAACCTGTACGTCATCGACATTGGTCGATATGTGGTAGAAGGTTCTGTCCTCTTCTCGTTGAAGCACAATATGCCTTGTGAAAGGGTCAGCAGTTATCTGGAACAGGTCGGAAAACTCCTTGTATCCATTTCGTCGAACTCTGATCCGATGAGAACCGGGGACTACCAAGAGACTGGATGCCGAACCGGTTCCGACGAGTTTTCCATCTAGAAAGATCAAGGCATCGGGAGGCTGGGTTGTGAATGTAGCTCGGTAGGTTTTATAGCGGAGAAAGCGGTCGAAAAAAGGCGCAATGAAAGATCCCGGTTCCTCAAAATAATCGACCAGGGCTCCTTCAATGACATAAAGCTGAGTGCTTTGGGTTATTGCATTATAGACTTCAATGGTGATTGTGAGCGATTCTCCATTGCCCTCGGCAAACCCTATCTCATAATAACCCCTTATGAAGAGAGGGTAGTCCTCACTCACACCTTCACCTTTTAGCACTTGCGGTTCGAGCCTGTAGCCGATGGTGCTCCCGGCTTGAGCAAAGGATTCTCTGTATGCATCATCCTCAGCGAGCCTTTGTAGGAAGTTTCGTTCCTCGTCGGTCAGAGTAATGAAGGGAACACTGATAAATGAACTGTAGAGTGTTTCACGGAGGCTTACGCTCAGGTAATTATAACTGTCCGCACCCTTGTTTGTAAAACTACCAATTATGATTATTCGCTGCTGAAAAGGATTCCCACTCCCGAATCCGATAACATATTCGGTGAAAAAGAGTGAAAGAACAAGGAGGACACACAATTTTTTCATAGGGTTTCCATCTGTTTCTGCATGCTCTCGAAGAACTTGCTGTCCGAAAATGATGTCCCTGCTGATCCGGTGATCTGTACTTTAAACACCGAGCTTTAGAGCAGACTCGATAAATGGATCTATGTCGCCATCCATAACGCCAGCTCCGTTCCCAATTTCAACCCCTGTTCTCAAATCCTTAACAAGCGTATAGGGATGAAAAACGTAGGATCGTATCTGGTTGCCCCATGATATATCCTTTTTATTCTTTTCCTGGAGGTCCTTCTCCCGTTCCCGTTCCCTTTTTTGATGTTCATAGAGCTTCGATTTGAGAATTTTCATTGCCATATCCTTGTTTTTATACTGGGAACGTTCGTTCTGGCACTGTGCCACGATGCCTGTTGGCAGGTGTGTTATCCTTACCGCTGAATCGGTCTTATTAACGTGCTGTCCCCCTGCACCCTGCGAGCGGTACGTATCGATTCTGAGTTCTTTGGGTTCGATTTCTACGATAATATTATCATCGACCTCGGGGGTGCAGAATACAGAGGCGAAGGATGTGTGTCGCCTGCTGTTTGAATCGAAGGGTGATATTCTTACCAGTCGATGTATGCCGATCTCCGTCTTGAGATAGCCGTAGGCGTACTCTCCGTCCACATGTACTGTGACGGATTTGACGCCCGCCTCTTCTCCGGGAAGTATGTCCATGATCTTACTGACAAAACCCCGTCGCTCAGCCCAGCGCATGTACATTCTCAGGAGCATGGCAACCCAGTCGCACGCTTCTGTTCCGCCTGCACCTGAGTGGATGGTCAGATAGACGTTCGATTCGTCATGCTCTCCGGTGAAGAGTGAAAGTCGCTCGAGGCTTTCAATTTTTTGAGAGACATCCTTAAGAGAACGGATGATCTCCGACTCGAGAGTCTCTTCCTGTTCTTCCAGGGCAAGTACGTAGAGCTCTACAAGCTCATCAACCTCCCTCTTCGCGGATATCCACGGGTCAACCGTTCTCTTTATTTTTTTTAGTTCTCTTGTTATATGATTTGCTCTGTCTCTGTCATTCCATATGTCAGGATTGTTGAGCTGTTTTTCAAAATTCTTTCTTTGCTCGATAAGATTATCGACGTCAAAGACGATCCCACCCTTCGCGTGTGATTTTCTTTACCTGCTCGATATCATCTCTATAATCAACGAGCATACCTATCACCCCTTTCGTAAAATGTAAAGAAAAGGTACTTCAGTGAAGAGCTGAAATCAAATGAATTCCGACAGGGTCGCTTGCTCATACTAGGGTGACTGAATCGATTATTCTTGATGAATTGAGATAAACTCTAAATTATATTTGATATAAAACTGCTTGAGCAGAAGAATAGATCTACAACTCGTTGAATGCCGATGAAAAGAGAGATGAAAACCCTCGATGAGGCCCTCGATTATCTCTACAGTTTCATAAACTATGAGGTCAACTCATCATATGTGTATGGAGCGGTTCACTACAATGTCGAGAGAACAGAAAAACTTTTAAATCTTCTGCAGAATCCCCAAAAGAGTTTCGACATATTTCATGTGGCCGGGACAAAAGGGAAGGGTTCAGTGTGCACCATACTGGACGGATTGCTCAGAGGGGGGGGCTACACAACAGGACTCTTTACCTCACCCCATGTGCATCGGGTGAACGAGCGGATTCAGGTTAATGGTGATCCTATCGGCGATAATGAGCTGATCAAACTCATAAATTTATTTCCGAACATTATCGAGACCTTTCGTGATGAAAATAAACCGACAACATTCGAAATTCTTACTGCAGCCGCAGTGCGTTACTTTAAAGAAAAGGGGACACGATTTGGTATACTTGAAGCCGGGATGGGTGGTCGTTTCGATTCGACGAACTTCTCCGATCCTGTGATATCCATCATTACACCTATCTCCTACGATCACATGGACAAGCTTGGAGAGCGAATTCAGGATATCGCATTTGAGAAAGCCGGGATAATGAAGAGGGGAAAGCCGGTCGTTATCGGGTATCAGGTATACGATGTTAAAGATGTTTTTCAAGAGAGGGCAAGGGAACTGTCGTGCACCCTCTATAATACCGAAGGGCTCTGTTCCTACAAAGTATCCAGCGCTACGGAAAAGGGAATGTTTTTCGATGCCGTGATCGATGGGGAACACTTTTCCGATCTTTTTATTTCTCTCTCAGGACGGCATCAGGTTGAGAATGCAGTTACGGCGCTCCTTTCATTGAAAATACTCGGTCTAATCCCCGATTACCGGGCACTCACAAAAGCCCTCTCATCCATCAATTTTCCAACGAGGCTCGAGCTTTTCGAAAAAGATCGAAGATTTCTTCTGGATTCTGCCCACAATGCAGATTCAGCACGTGTGCTCGTCCAGGCGATCCGGGATGCCTTTAAATTTAAATCGTTGACGACCATTGTGGGCATCGTAAAGGATAAGGATAGTGCGGGTATTCTCGAGCAGCTCGAAGGTATCTCGGACCAGCTCATCATAACCGAACCGGTAACACAAAAGAAACTTGATACGGATTCTGTTTTTCAGATTGCCCGTTCCCTTGGAGGGATCCCAAAACTCATACGGAATATTGAGGAAGCGATCGATTATGCGGTTGGTAAATCATGCAGCGATGACCTGATTCTTATCACCGGGTCTTTTTATACAACCTCCCCTGCCAGAAGCTATATAATGGGGAGAAGTCGTTGATATCTAAACGGTCTTCTTCTGAAGCTCACGGCTTGCCTTTTCACAGAGCTCGAGCCCTTTCTTCATTCTCCGTATGGCGGCAAGTAGCTCCAGATCCTTCAACATTTTTTCTGGTACTGGAGGAGGTTTTTCCACCTGTACCATCATGAAATAGCGTTTTGCCCGCTTCAAGGTTTCTTCAATTTTATGGATATTGAGTCCCTTGTCCGAGTTTTTCATCATAGAGCGGGATTTCTGAACCAGTGCATAGCCGAGATTGCTACAGGTCAGGCGAAATCCAATTTCGTCGACCTGACCCCGCGAGAGCAGGGACTGGTCGTATTCCTGGGCTGAATCGAGGTAACGAATTGCATTATCCCAGTTCTTCTTCTGTATATGCAGCGCCCCCAGTGTGTCGTATATAGCAGCTCGAAGTGCGATGGTCTCATCATCTTTTTCATCAAACTCATTCAGTAGGGTGTTCGCAATGGTGGCGAGCTTTAGCCCATATTCGATCTTCCTTCCCGTTTTGGCAAAGAGATAA